>NZ_PKUB01000050.1:1466-15507 GCF_002868845.1 Desulfuromonas sp. | reverse complement strand
GGGTACCGAGATGGTCATGCCCGGCGACAACATCGCCATGAGCGTGAGCCTGATCACCCCGATCGCGATGGACAAGGAACTGCGGTTCGCCATTCGTGAAGGCGGTCGGACCGTCGGCGCCGGCGTCGTCAGCGAAATCATCGAGTAACACACTTTTCTGTGCGAAACCCCCTCCCCGAACGGGGAGGGGGTCGAGGATGTCAACATGCGGGATATTGTCACACTGGCTTGCACCGAGTGCAAGCGGCGGAATTACACCACGACCAAAAACAAGCGAAACACGCCCGACAAGCTGGAGTTCAGCAAGTATTGTCGGTTCTGTCAGAAGCACACCGCCCATCGCGAAACGAAGTAGGGGCGGGACCGAGGAGGTCGGGCCACGGACTGCTGTGGTCTTTTGTCTGCAGGCCAGTAGCTCTAATGGCTAGAGCACCGGTCTCCAAAACCGGGTGTTGGGGGTTCGAGTCCCTCCTGGCCTGCCATTTATCAAGAGCGCAATCCTCTGTGGGGGTTAAAAATAGTGCTTGGTAAAACAACCGAATTTTTCACCAACGTCAAGGGTGAGCTGAAGAAGGTCACCTGGCCGACCAAGAAGGACACTTATGGGTCCACTCTTGTTGTCATCTCTGTGGTGATTGTGATCGGTATCTTTTTGTGGGTCGTCGATTCGGCCCTTTCCACGCTGATTCGGGTCATCCTGAGTTGATGGACGCCGAAGGTACGGTCGTGGATATGAAGTGGTATGGTGTGCATACCTACTCGGGCTATGAGAACAAGGTCAAGCTCAATCTCGAGGAGCGAATCCGGGCCCTGGGGGCCGAGGATTCCTTTGGCGAGGTGCTGATCCCTTCCGAGACGGTCGTCGAGTTGAAGAAGGGGGAGCGCAAGACCTCTACCCGGAAGTTCTTCCCGGGCTACATTCTGGTGCGGATGGAGCTCAACAACGAAACCTGGCATATTGTCAAGGATACGCCCAAGGTGACCGGTTTCGTCGGCGGGGGAACTGCCCCGCCCGCCATCCCCGACGAGGAGGTGGCCAAGATCACAACCCGCATGGAAGAAGGGGTTGAGCGGCCCAAGCCCAAGGTTGAATTCGAGGTGGGAGAGACGGTGCGAGTCATCGACGGACCCTTCCTCAACTTCACCGGGGTGGTGGAGGATGTCAAGCCCGACAAGGCGAAACTCAAGGTCATGGTCAGCATCTTTGGCCGGGTGACTCCCGTCGAGCTCGAGTTTATTCAGGTGGAAAAGACCAGCTGAGGCTGGCTTCGTAAGAGATACCCCAAGGAGTAACTCATGGCCAAGAAGGTTGTTGGACAGATAAAGTTGCAGATCCCTGCCGGCAAGGCGAATCCCTCGCCTCCGGTCGGCCCCGCTCTGGGTCAGCACGGGGTCAACATCATGGAGTTCTGCAAGGCGTTCAACGCCAAGACCCAGAGTCAGGAAGGGATGATCATTCCCGTCGTCATTACCGTTTATGCCGACCGGTCATTCTCCTTCATCACCAAAACGCCCCCGGCGGCCGTCCTGTTGTTGAAGGCGGCCAAGCTTGAAAAAGGCTCCGGGGTGCCCAATAAGGACAAGGTGGGCTCGGTCACCAAGGACCAGGTGCTGGAGATCGCAAAGCTCAAGATGCCTGACCTCAATGCCTTCAATGAGGATGCGGCGATGCGAACCATCGAGGGTACCGCGCGCAGCATGGGCATCGAAGTCGAATAGAAATCCAGCAGATTCGGAGTTTTCAAATGGCCACAGGAAAGAAATTCACTACAGCCAAGGGCAAGGTCGACCGGACTCAGGTGTACTCTCCCGAGGAAGGCATCGCCCTTGTCAAGGACTCTGCCTTTACCAAGTTCGACGAGACCGTGGACGTGGCGGTTCGTCTCGGGGTGGACCCTCGTAAAGCTGACCAGATGGTCCGGGGCGCTGTTGTCCTGCCCAATGGTCTGGGCAAGGACGTCCGTGTCCTGGTCTTCGCCAAAGGGGAGAAGGCCCAGGAAGCCACTCAGGCTGGGGCCGACTTCGTCGGCGGCGACGATCTGGTCGAGAAGATCAAGGATGGCTGGTTCGAGTTCGACACGGCCATCGCCACACCCGACATGATGGGCACCGTCGGCAAGATCGGCAGAATGCTCGGTCCCCGCGGCCTGATGCCTAACCCCAAGGTCGGCACCGTCACTTTCGACGTGGGCCGCGCCGTGCAGGAAGCCAAGTCGGGCAAGGTGACCTACCGGGTAGAGAAGGCGGGGATCGTCCATGCGCCTGTCGGAAAGGTCTCCTTTTCCCCCGAGAAACTCCAGGAGAACCTGCTCTCTCTGATGGATGCCCTGGTGAAGGCCAAACCCTCCACCTCCAAGGGCACCTATCTGAAGAAAGTCAGCATCTCCAGCACCATGGGGCCCGGCGTCAACCTTGACGCGGCCGCCCTTCAGGCGCTGGTGAAGTAATAGGGGCTTTCGCCCCCCCCAAAAAGGAAAGAGGATAGCCCGGCACCGACGTGTCGGGTTGTCGCCTTTCGGTTCAAATTAAAGCACCATTCGCACGCTCCTGGTCAAAGACAGCAGGCATGCTCCCTCGCGGAGTGTTTAATGGCTTCTGCCGCCTGCCGAGGCTGAAGAATTGGGGCGACGGTTCGACCGTCTCTCTCCAATGCCTCTGACGGGGGTTGGGACTTTTTGAATGTCCCGAAATCAAAAGAAAGGAGGAGAGACGTTGAACAAAAGCAGCAAAGAACAAGTGGTGGCTGAACTGGCGGGTAAACTCGCCGAGGCCAAGGCGGCCTTTCTGGCCGACTACCGGGGACTCGATGTTGAGCAGGCCAACAAGCTCCGCGGTGAACTGCGCGAGGCCGGGGTCGAGTTTCGGGTTGTCAAGAACACTCTGCTGAACCTGGCCGCCAAGGGAACGGCATCCGAGTGCCTCAAGGACCATTTCGTCGGTCCCACGGCTATTGCCATTGCCGCCGAGGATCCCGTTGCGCCTGCCAAGGTGCTGAGCGAGTTCGCCAAGGCCAGCAAGACCTTCGAACTGAAGGCCGGCATGCTGGACGGCGGGCTTCTGTCGCTCGAGGACATCAAGGCCCTCGCCGAACTGCCCAGCCGCGAAGTCCTGCTCGCCAAGATGCTCGGTTCCATCAATGCGCCGGTCTCCAATTTCGTTGGCGTTCTCGCCGCGGTACCGCGCTCACTGGTTCAGGTGCTCGGCGCCATCCAGGACAAGAAAGCCGCCTAAAACAACACCATTATAAACAAATATAAGCATTTACGGAGGATATTGATCATGGCCGACATCACCAAAGAGCAGGTTATCGAGTTTATCGAAAACATGAGCGTCCTTGAACTGGCTGAGCTGGTTAAGGAACTTGAAGACAAGTTCGGCGTCTCTGCCGCCGCCCCCGTTGCCATGGCTGCCGCTCCCGGCGCCGCCGCTCCTGCCGCCGAGGAAAAGGACGAGTTCGACGTCGTTCTGACTGGCCCCGGAGACAAGAAAATCAACGTCATCAAGGTGGTTCGCGCCGTCACCGGGCTTGGCCTCAAGGAAGCCAAGGAACTGGTCGACGGGGCTCCCAACGCCGTTAAAGAAGCTCTGCCCAAGGCCGAGGCCGAAGAGCTCAAGAAGCAGCTGGAGGAAGCTGGCGCTTCCGTGGAGCTCAAATAAGGTTTCTTCAAATAGTAGGAAAACTAGCCAAGGTCGCTTGTGCGGCCTTGGCTATTTGACTTTCCTTGCCTCCTTCCCCTGGGGAGGGGCGAGGCATCGATTTGGAAACGGTCGCTTTTCCGCATAGCCGGTGAAAGTTGACAGGTTGCCGAGGAGGTGGTCGGTGCCGGATCCGGCGATCGGGGATTCGCGGAACAGACCTCAGCCCCGGCTGAAACCACCAAAAGGAGAAAACATGGCTTATTCGATCGCGAATAACCAGCTGCTGAGGAAACACTTTGCCGAGATCCAAAAGATCATCGACATTCCCAACCTCATCGATATCCAAAAGAATTCCTACCAGCGTTTCCTCCAGGCGGAGCTTCCTCCTTCGGCACGGCAGAACATCGGCCTCGAGGCCGTCTTCCGCTCTGTCTTCCCGATCCGCGATTTCAGCGATACCTGTTCTCTCGAGTATGTTTCCTATACTCTGGGGACCCCCAAATACGACGTCGACGAGTGCCACCAGAGGGGCATGACCTTTGCCGCCCCCGTGAAGGTGCGGGTCCGCCTGGTCTCCTGGGACGTGGACAAGGAGTCAGGCGTCCAGTCCATCCGGGACATCAAGGAGCAGGAGGTCTACTTCGGCGAGATCCCGCTGATGACCCAAAACGGCACCTTTATCATTAATGGGACAGAAAGAGTCATCGTCAGCCAGCTGCACCGTTCTCCCGGGGTCTTTTTCGACCACGACAAGGGGAAGACCCACTCCAGCGGGAAGATCCTTTACAACGCCCGGGTCATTCCCTACCGGGGCTCTTGGCTCGACTTCGACTTTGACCATAAAGACCTTCTCTATGTGCGCATCGACCGGCGCCGCAAGCTCCCCGCCACCGTTCTCCTGAAGGCCCTGGGGTACAGCGCCGAGGAATTGCTCAACTACTATTACGACATCGAGGAGATCGTCTACGGCGAGGATGGCTACAAGAAGCGCGTCAACCTCGAACTGCTCGCCGGGCAAAGAGCGAGCATGGACGTGGTGGCTGCTGACGGCGAGGTGATCGTCAAGGCCAACCGGAAGTTCACGAAGGCTGCGATCCGCAAGCTGGGCGAGAAGAAGGTGGAGTTCATTCCCGTCCCCGAGGAGGATGTCGTCGGAAAGATCACGTCCTCCGACATCGTTGACATCGCCACCGGCGAGGTCATGGTCGAGTGCAACGAGGAGTTGACGGTCTCTCACCTGGAAGAGATGCGCACGCGGGGGATCAACACCATCCCCGTGCTCTTCATCGACAACCTCTACGTGGGGCCCTATCTCCGCGACACCCTTCTGCTGGACAAGACCTCTTCCCAGCAGGATGGCATTATCGAGATCTACCGGCGCCTGCGCCCCGGCGACCCGCCGACGGTGCGCAGCGCTACGGCTCTTTTCGAAAGCCTCTTCTTCAATGCCGAGCGCTATGATCTTTCGGCGGTGGGCCGGCTCAAGCTCAATTACAAGCTGGGGCTGGAAACTCCCCTGGAGCACACGACCCTGACGAAGGAGGACATTCTCGAGGTCGTGCGTTATCTCATCGATCTGCGCAACGGCAAGGGGGCGATCGACGACATCGATCATCTCGGCAACCGCCGGGTCCGCGCCGTCGGCGAACTTCTCGAGAACCAGTACCGGGTCGGCCTTGTGCGCATGGAGAGGGCCATCAAGGAGCGCATGAGCCTGCAGGAGGTCGACAGCCTCATGCCCCACGACCTGATCAACTCCAAACCGGTTTCCGCCGTGGTCAAGGAGTTTTTCGGTTCCTCCCAGCTCTCCCAGTTCATGGACCAGACCAACCCCCTGTCCGAGATCACCCACAAGCGGCGCCTTTCTGCCCTGGGCCCCGGGGGACTGACCCGGGAGCGGGCCGGTTTCGAGGTGCGAGACGTGCACCCCACCCACTACGGCCGGGTCTGCCCCATCGAGACCCCCGAGGGTCCGAACATCGGTCTCATCGCCTCCCTCTCCACCTACGCCCGGATCAACGAGCACGGCTTTGTCGAGACCCCCTACCGCCTCGTGAAGGACGGTCTGGTCACCAAAGACATTCGCTACTTCTCAGCCCTGGAGGAGGAGGGGCACGCGATCGCCCAGGCCAACGCGCCTCTGGACGAGAAGGGCTGCTTCGTCAACGAACTGGTCAACGCCCGGAAGACCGGGGAATTCATGCTGATGAACCGGGAGGACATCGAGTTGATGGACGTCTCTCCCAAGCAGCTCGTTTCGGTGGCCGCGGCGCTCATCCCCTTCCTGGAGAATGACGACGCCAACCGCGCCCTGATGGGTTCGAACATGCAGCGCCAGGCCGTTCCCCTGCTGCGGGCCGACGCGCCCCTGGTCGGCACCGGCATGGAGCGCATCGTGGCCCACGACTCAGGGGCTGCGGTGGTCGCTCGTCACAACGGCGTGGTCGAGAGCGTTGACGCCGCCCGCATCGTGGTCAAGATCGACGAGGGAGAGGTGGACGAAACCGGCACCGGGGTGGACATCTACAATCTGACCAAGTTCATCCGGTCCAACCAGAATACCTGCCTCAACCAGAAGCCGATCTGCCAGATCGGCGACAAGGTCAACCGCGGCGAAATCATCGCCGACGGCCCTTCCACCCAGTGGGGGGAGCTGGCCTTGGGGCAGAACGTGCTGGTCGCTTTCATGCCCTGGCATGGCTACAACTTCGAGGACTCCATCCTCATCTCCGAGAAACTCGTCAAGGAGGACCGCTACACCTCCATCCATATCGAGGAGTTCGAGTGCGTCGCCCGTGACACCAAGCTGGGCAAGGAAGAGATCACCAACGACATTCCCAACCTGGGGGAGGACGCCCTGGCCGATCTTGACGAGAGCGGGATCATCCGTATCGGCGCCGAGGTTCAGCCCGGGGACATCCTGGTCGGCAAGATCACGCCCAAGGGGGAGACCCAGCTTTCTCCCGAGGAGAAGCTGTTGCGGGCCATTTTCGGGGAAAAAGCCGGCGATGTCCGGGACACGTCCCTGAGAGTTCCTCCCGGAGTCGAGGGTGTCGTGATCGGGGCCCGGGTCTTCTCCCGCAAGGGGGCAGACAAGGACAGCCGGACGGAGACCATCGAAAAGGCCGAGATCGACAAGCTGCTCAAGGACCAGAACGACGAGATCCAGATCATCCGCACTTCGGCCAAGGGGAAGATCCAGGCTCTGCTCGTTGGACAGACCCCGGCGGTTGAGGTGGTGGACGAGTCCGGCGCCACCCTCCTTGCCAAGGGCAAGAAGGCCACCGCCGCCACCCTGGCCAAGGTTCCCTTCTCGCGCTGGAAGGAAATCTCCCTGGCCAAGGCCGAGGAGGTTGAGGAGAAGGTTGCCGACGTCTTCGCCCGGCTCGGCGATCGGGAGGAGCTCATCAAGGGGGTCTTCTCCGACAAGATCGAGAAGCTCAAGCGCGGCGACGACCTGCCTCCCGGGGTCATCAAAATGGTCAAGGTCTATATCGCCATCAAGCGCAAGCTCCAGGTCGGCGACAAGATGGCAGGCCGCCACGGCAACAAGGGTGTGCTCTCGCGCATCCTGCCCCAGGAGGACATGCCTTACATGGCCGACGGCACGCCCGTCGAGATTGTCCTCAACCCCCTGGGCGTCCCCTCGCGTATGAACGTCGGGCAGATCCTCGAGACGCACCTTGGCCTCGGCGCCCGCGGCCTGGGGATGCAGATCCAGGAGTCGCTGGACCAGCAGTTCGGTCCCGACGCCCTGAAAAAGAAGATCAAAGACGCCTACCAGACCAAGGAACTCGACAAGTTCATCGACGGCCTTGGCGAGGATGAGGTGATGACTCTGGCGCGGCGACTCTCCAAGGGGGTGCCCATGGCTTCCCCGGTGTTCGAGGGGGTCGTCGAGGACCAGATCAAGGAAGTTATGGACCGCGCCGGCTTCTCCTCCAGCGGGCAGATGACCCTTCACGACGGCAAGACCGGCGATGCCTTCAAGGAGAAGGTGACCGTCGGGATCATGTACATGCTCAAGCTGCACCATCTTGTCGACGACAAGATCCACGCTCGAAGCATCGGTCCGTACAGCCTGGTTACCCAGCAGCCGCTGGGAGGCAAGGCCCAGTTCGGCGGCCAGCGGCTCGGGGAGATGGAGGTCTGGGCCATGGAGGCTTACGGTGCCGCCCACGCCCTGCAGGAATTCCTTACCGTCAAATCCGACGACGTGGCCGGGCGGACCCGGATGTATGAGGCGATCGTCAAGGGCAAGCACACCCTGGAGGCCGGCCTGCCCGAGTCCTTCAACGTGCTGGTCAAGGAGCTGCAGTCGCTGTGCCTCGACGTGGAGCTTCTCGAAGAGGAAGAGGACTAGGCAGCGCCCAGCGTTCAGTCGCGGCAACAGCTCGGCTCTCATCGATTGCGGGCTGCTTGTTGTTGGCTAATGTTCTGAAAGCTTGAACCAACCACCATCCCACAAGGAGGATGTGTTTTGGAAGATATTTTTAGTCTGTTCGAGCGGCCGAAGGATCCCCTGAATTTCAACGCGATCCGGCTCTCCCTGACCTCGCCGGAGAAGATTAGGGAGCGTTCTTTCGGAGAGGTCAAGAAGCCCGAGACCATCAACTACCGCACCTTCAAGCCGGAGCGCGACGGGCTTTTCTGCGCGAAAATTTTCGGCCCCACCAAGGACTACGAGTGCAACTGCGGCAAGTACAAGCGCATGAAGCACCGCGGCATTGTCTGCGAGAAATGCGGGGTCGAGGTTATTCCCAGCAAGGTCCGCCGGGAGCGCCTTGGACACATCGACCTGGCCTGCCCCGTGGCCCACATCTGGTTTCTCAAGTCCCTCCCTTCACGGATCGGGACTCTGCTCGACATGACCCTCAAGGAGCTGGAGAGGATTCTCTACTTCGAGGCCTACGTGGTTCTCGATGCGGGCGACGCCCCCCTGATGGAGGGGCAGATCCTCACCGAGGACAAGTACCGTGAGGCCATGGAGGAGCATGCCGGCCAGTTCACCGCGAGCATGGGCGCCGAGGCAATCCGCGAACTCCTCGAGGGCATCGGCCTCGAGGAATTGTCCCTGACCTTGCGCGCCGAGATGAAGGAGGCCGCCAGCCAGGCCAAGCGCCAGAAGGTCTCCAAGCGGCTCAAGGTGGTCGAGGCCTTCAAACAGAGCGGCAACCGCCCCGAGTGGATGATCCTCGAGACCATCCCGGTGCTGCCGCCCGAACTGCGGCCCCTGGTTCCCTTGGACGGCGGACGGTTCGCCACCAGCGACCTGAACGACCTCTACCGCCGGGTCATCAACCGCAACAACCGTCTCAAGCGTCTTATCGAGCTGCGCGCCCCTGAGGTTATCATCCGCAACGAGAAGCGGATGCTCCCGGAGTCGGTCGATGCTCTGTTCGACAACGGTCGGCGCGGCCGGGCCATCACCGGCCCCAACAAACGCCCCCTGAAGTCCCTTTCGGATATGCTCAAGGGAAAGGGCGGCCGCTTTCGTCAGAACCTTCTCGGAAAGCGTGTCGATTATTCGGGCCGTTCGGTTATCGTCGTCGGTCCCGAACTCAAACTGCATCAGTGCGGACTGCCCAAGAAGATGGCTCTCGAGCTGTTAAAGCCCTTTATCTACAACAAACTTGAGGAGCGGGGCTACTGCACCACCATAAAGAGCGCCAAGAAACTGGTGGAAAAAGAGAAGCCCGAGGTCTGGGACGTGCTCGACGAGGTCATCAAGGAGCACCCCGTCATGCTCAACCGGGCGCCGACCCTGCACCGTCTCGGCATCCAGGCCTTCGAGCCTGTGCTGATCGAGGGCAAGGCGATTCAGCTGCACCCCCTCGTCTGCACCGCTTTCAACGCCGACTTCGACGGTGACCAGATGGCGGTTCATCTGCCCCTGTCGATCGAGAGCCAGATCGAGGCCCGGGTGCTGATGATGTCCACCAACAACATCCTCTCCCCGGCCCACGGCAAACCGATCATTGTTCCTTCGCAGGACATGGTCCTCGGCATTTATTACATGACCAGGGACCGGGCTTTCGTTCAGGGCGAGGGAAAGATTTTCGCATCCCCGGAAGAAGTGCGCATTGCCTACGACGCCGGGGCGATCGACCTGCAAGCCAAAATCAAGGTTCGCATGGTGACGGCGGAGAGTGGAGATCCGGAACTCGTGGAAACCACCGTGGGGCGGATTCTGCTCCGGGAGGTTGTGCCCGTATCCATCCCCTTTGAGTACATCAACCGGGTGATGGCCAAGAAGCAGGTAGCCGACCTGATCGATGCCAGCTTCCGTCTCGCCGGAAACAAGGAGACGGTCATCCTCGCCGACAGGCTCAAGGAGACCGGCTACCGTTTCTCCACCCTGGCGGGTATCTCCATCTGCCTCGACGACATGGTCATTCCTGAGAACAAGCAGGAATACATCGACAAGGCGGTCGAGGAAGTCAAGGAGATTCAGAGCCAGTATACCGAGGGTCTGATCACCGACGGCGAACGCTACAACAAAGTTATCGACATCTGGGCCAAGTGCACAGAGGACATCGCCCAGACCATGCTCGGAAACCTTTCGGTTGACGAGGTGACCGATCCGGCTACGGTCGATTCCAAAAAGCCCAAGACCGTAAAGCTCCCCTCCTTCAACGCCATCCACATGATGGCCGATTCGGGAGCCCGAGGCAGCGCCCAGCAGATCCGTCAGCTCGCCGGGATGCGTGGTCTCATGGCCAAGCCTTCCGGTGAGATCATCGAGACGCCCATTACCGCGAACTTCCGCGAGGGGTTGACCGTACTGCAGTACTTCATCTCCACCCACGGCGCCCGAAAGGGTCTCGCCGATACCGCGCTGAAGACGGCCAACTCCGGTTACCTGACCCGTCGCCTCGTCGACGTGGCCCAGGACGCCATCATCACCGAGCATGACTGCGGCACCCTGGACGGTATCCTCGTCTCCTCGCTCACCGAAGGCGGGGAGGTCATCGAGCCCCTTGGAGACCGTATCCTCGGCCGCTCGGCCCTTGAGGATGTCGAGGATCCGGTGACCGGCGAGGTGCTGGTGGAGGGCAACCAGGAGATCACCGAGGATTTGGTCAAGAAGATCGAGGATGCCGGGCTCGAAAAGCTCCGGATCCGTTCGGTCCTTACTTGCCAGAGCCGCCGTGGTATCTGCGCAACCTGCTACGGCCGCGACCTGGCCCGCGGGCACTTGGTCAATCTCGGCGAAGCGGTCGGGGTTATCGCCGCCCAGTCGATTGGCGAGCCCGGCACCCAGTTGACCATGCGGACCTTCCATATCGGCGGGACCGCTTCCCGGCGCGCCGAGCAGACCTCCCTCGAGGCCCGTTTTGAAGGTACCCTCCAATACATCAACCTGAACACCGTTATGGACAACCAGGGCTTCCACGTGGTGATGAACCGCAACGGGGAGGTCGCGGTGGTCGACGAAACAGGCCGCGAGCGCGAGCGCTACGGCGTTGTTTACGGTGCCCGGCTTCGGATCGGACTCGACGGGGAGGTCAAAACCGGAGACCTGATCGCCGAATGGGACCCGTACACCCTGCCCATCCTGACGGAGATTCCCGGTGAGGTGCGTTTCGGCGACATCATCGAGGGGGTCACCATGGAGGAGCAGCTGGACGAACGGACCGGTCTCTCCACCAAAGTGATCATCGAGTCGAAGGATCCCAGCAAGCGTCCCCGGATCACCCTCAAGGACTCCGAAGGCAAGACGGCCAAGCTGCCCAACGGTGCTCCGGCCCGCTACATGCTCCCCGTGGGGGCCAACATCGTGATGGCCGAGGATGAGCTGGCCACAGCCGGCGACGTGCTGGCCAAGATCCCCCGTGAGACGACAAAGACCAAGGACATCACCGGTGGTTTGCCGCGGGTCGCGGAGCTTTTCGAGGCCCGCAAGCCCAAGGAGTTCGCGGTTATCTCCGAGATCGACGGCGCCGTCTCCTTCGGCAAGGATTCGAAGGGCAAGCGCAAGGTCGTGGTCACTCCCGAACTCGGTGAGCCCAAGGAGTACCTCATCCCCAAGGGCAAGCACATCAGCGTTCACGAGGGGGACCATATAAAGGCGGGCGAGCCTCTCATGGACGGGTCCAGCAACCCCCACGACATCCTCCGGGTGTTGGGCGAGAAGGAGCTGGCCAAGTACCTGGTGGACGAGGTTCAGGAGGTCTACCGCCTCCAGGGCGTCAAGATCAACGACAAGCACATCGAAACCATTGTTCGGCAGATGCTTCGCCGGGTGCGGGTCAAGGAGGTGGGGGACACCCGCTTCCTGATCGACGACCAGGTCGAGCGCTGGCAGTTCGAGGTGGAGAACCAGCGGGCTCTTGCCGAGGACGGTCAGCCCGCGGTGGGCGAGCCGCTCATGCTCGGTATCACAAAGGCTTCTCTTTCTACCGAATCGTTCATCTCCGCGGCCTCTTTCCAGGAGACTACCAAGGTGCTCACCCAGGCCGCCATCGAGGGCAAGGTCGACTACCTGCGGGGACTCAAGGAGAACGTCATTATGGGCCGCCTCATCCCCGCCGGCACCGGGATATCTAAGTACCGTGGGGCCAAGCTTTTGATCGAGGAGCCCGAGGAGCTTCCGGAGCCGCTCGAGGTCCTCGAAGAGGAGGTGGGCGAGGAGGTTCCGGAGGGTGAAACGTCCGCTGAGACGGCCCTCGAATAGGGGGTTTCAAGCCGGTCCGGAAAAAACACTGGGGGGCCCTAAAAAGTCCTTGACAAAGGACGGCTGGATTGATAATCTCGCCGGGTTTTCCCAGCTGAAAGTCAGTTGCTCTTTCAACTTATAGAATACGCGAATTCGGGAGTACGTAGATGCCGACGATTAATCAGTTGATCCGAAAGGGACGGGAGAGGAAGGTGAAGAAATCCACCGCTCCTGCGCTTCAGAGCAATCCTCAGAAGCGCGGGGTCTGCACCCGTGTGTACACAACCACTCCCAAGAAGCCTAACTCCGCTTTGCGTAAGGTGGCCCGTGTGCGTCTCACTAACGGCATTGTGGTAACCTCCTACATTCCCGGGGTGGGGCACAACCTGCAGGAGCACTCCGTGGTGCTGATCCGCGGCGGCCGAGTCAAGGACCTTCCCGGTGTGCGTTACCACATCGTTCGTGGCGTCCTCGACCTGGCGGGCGTTCAGGACCGCAGGCAGGCTCGTTCCAAGTACGGGGCCAAGAGGCCGAAATAAAGCAAGAGGCGAGAGGACGCTATGCCGAGAAGAAGAGAAGTACCGAAGCGGGTAATACTTCCCGACCCCAAATACAACGATCGTTTGCTGGCCAAGTTCATGAACGCCATCATGCTCGACGGCAAGAAGAGTACTGCTGAGCAGATCGTTTACGGGGCCTTTGATATCGTCGCCAGTCGCAGTGGTGATGATCCCCTGGAAATTTTCAAGAAGGCCATCGAGAACGTGCGACCGATGCTGGAGGTCAAGTCCCGCCGCGTCGGCGGTTCCACCTATCAGGTTCCCATTGAGGTCCGTTCCGACCGGCGCAACGCCCTGGCGATCCGCTGGATCGTCAGCTTCGCCCGCTCCCGCGGCGAGAAGACCATGGGTGAGAGGTTGGCCGGGGAGTTCCTCGACGCTGCCAATAACCGTGGCGCCTCGGTGAAGAAGAGGGAAGATACCCACCGCATGGCCGAGGCCAACAAGGCCTTTGCCCACTATCGCTGGTAGTTTTTGCTGGCTTGATGAGGAATTAGTAGCTGTGGCACGTAAAGTACCTCTCGAAAAAACACGGAATATCGGCATCATGGCTCACATTGATGCCGGTAAGACCACCACCACCGAGCGTATTCTGTATTACACCGGGATCTCTCACAAGATTGGTGAAGTCCATGATGGCGCCGCCACTATGGACTGGATGGCGCAGGAGCAGGAGCGGGGGATTACTATCACCTCGGCCGCTACCACCTGTTTCTGGAACGATCACCGGGTCAATATCATCGACACCCCCGGGCATGTTGACTTCACCATCGAGGTGGAGCGCTCCCTGCGGGTTCTTGACGGTTCCGTCGCTGTCTTCTGTTCGGTCGGCGGGGTCGAGCCTCAGTCCGAAACCGTCTGGCGGCAGGCCGACAAGTATGGTGTGCCCCGCATCGCTTTCGTTAACAAGATGGACCGCATCGGTGCCGACTTCGGTCGCGGCGTTGAGATGATGCGGGATCGCCTTGGGGCCAACCCGATTCCCATTCAGCTTCCCATCGGTAAAGAGGATTACTTCTCGGGCATTATCGATCTTGTCGAGATGAAGGCAATCGTCTATGACGATGAGTCGATGGGCGCCAAGTTCGACGTTGTTGATGTTCCTGCGGACATGGCCGATGAGGCCCAGGCTGCCCGGGAGGCTTTGCTCGAGGAGATCAGCTCTTACGACGATGTCCTGATG
>NZ_PKUB01000050.1:0-1448 GCF_002868845.1 Desulfuromonas sp. | reverse complement strand
TGTGCGGCAGTGCCTTCAAGAACAAGGGGGTGCAGCCTCTTCTCGACGCTGTCATTGATTACATGCCGGCTCCCACCGACGTTCCCGCCATCAAGGGTCTTGATGCCCATAGCGGCGAGGAAATTACTCGTCCGGCAGACGATGACGGTCCGTTCTCTGCGCTCGCCTTCAAGATCATGACTGACCCCTTTGTCGGGCAGTTGGCCTTCTTCCGGGTCTACTCCGGGGTGGCCGAGTCCGGTTCCACGGTGCTCAACGCCACCAAGGGCAAGAAGGAGCGTTTCGGGCGTCTTCTCAAGATGCACGCAAACAAGCGCGAGGAGATCAAGCAGGTCTACGCCGGCGACATCGCCGCCGCTGTCGGGCTGAAGAGCACGACGACCGGCGACACTCTTTGCAGTGACAAGGGGGCCTGCCTCCTCGAGGCCATGGAGTTCCCCGAGCCGGTTATTCACATCGCCGTGGAGCCCAAGACCAAGGGCGACCAGGAAAAGATGGGGATCGCTCTCGGCAAGCTGCTTCAGGAAGATCCTTCCCTGCGTTGCCGCACCGACGAGGAGACGGGACAGACCATCCTCTCCGGCATGGGTGAGTTGCACCTGGAGGTCATCATCGACCGCATGAAGCGTGAATTCAAGGTCGAGGCCAACATTGGTGCACCTCAGGTCGCCTATCGTGAGACCATTACCCGCAAGGTCGAAGTCCAGGGCAAGTTTGTTCGCCAGTCGGGCGGTCGCGGGCAGTACGGCGATTGCTGGTTGCGTAGCGAGCCCCTCGAGCCCGGCGGCGGTTTCGAGTTCACCGACGAGATCAAGGGGGGTGTTATTCCCAAGGAATATATCCCTGCGGTTGGCGCCGGAGCAAAGGAAGCCGCCGAGAACGGCGTTGTTGCCGGGTTCCCCCTCGTGGATGTCAAGGTTGCCTGCTACGACGGCTCATACCATGATGTCGACTCTTCGGAAATGGCCTTCAAGATCGCCGGTTCCATGGGGTTCAAGGCCGGTGTCGCCAAGGCTGGCGCGGTTCTGCTGGAGCCGATGATGGCCGTGGAGGTCGTTGTCCCCGAGGAATACATGGGCGATGTTATGGGCGACCTCAGCAGTCGTCGAGGCAAGGTCATGGGGATGGAAGCGCGGGGTATCGCCCAGGTGATCAATGCCCATGTGCCGCTGTCGAGCATGTTCGGGTACGCAACCGACCTGCGCAGCGCCACCCAGGGCCGTGCCACCTATACCATGGTTTTCGACCACTATGAGCAGGTGCCCAAGGCCATCGCGGAAGAAATTATCGCCAAGGTCAAAGGCTAAGTCGCTAAGGAGGGCAGTTTCATGGCCAAGGAAAAATTCGAAAGAACAAAGCCCCACGTCAACATAGGGACCATCGGTCACGTTGACCATGGCAAGACGACCCTGACCGCAGCCATCACCAAGGTGCTGGCCGAGGCCGGC
>NZ_PKUB01000049.1 GCF_002868845.1 Desulfuromonas sp. | reverse complement strand
GAGGTTCCGGAGGTCGTCTTCCGTGGCCTCGAAAGGGATGTTCCCCACATACAGATCTCTTCCCACGATGTTTCCCTTCCCGGCCTCTTCTTGGACCGGCGTTTTTCGGTTTTCAGGCTTGGCCGAGCTTTTCCGCAGGGGGGGAGCACCCCGGGCAGCCGGTATCCCGGCCGTGTTTTTCGTGCTCGGGGTAGCTGCGGCAGTGCTCCGGCTTGACATCGTTGATGCTGCAGCTGTGCCCGCCGTCCTTCGGATTCTCGATGAGCCAGGGGCACCTCTCGACGTCGTCGCCCGTCTCCGGGTCGATCCAGGCGAGGTGCAGCCGGTTGCCCGGGCCGAGGTCGAGGGTTTCGACGCGGGACAGGAGGTCGTGGCGGCCTTTGCTGTGCCAGAGTTCGAGGTCGGCATCGGAGACGCAGCCCCGGTAGGCGTCAACGAGGTTGAGGCAGCAGTGGCCGCACATCAGGCAGCGAAATTCGTCCCGGCTCAACGGATCATTTCCGGGGGGCGACTTCCCCGCCCGGCTCTTCGAGGCTGACCCGGCCGATCTTTCCTCCCCGCAGTTCACGCAGAAAGACCTCGGCGGCCCGGTGCAGGTCGATTTCGCCGCCGCCGACAAGGCATCCGCGCCGCCGGCCGATCTCCTCGAGAAGCTCGGTGGGGCTCCCCGGCATCTCCTCGAGCTTGTAGCGGCCCCTGACCAGTTCCGGATACCGCTGCACCATGTACGCCGCGGCGAAGTGGGCGACGTCGGCGTAGTCCATGGCGCTGTCCCCGATGGCGCCGCTGGTGGCCAGCCGGTAGGCGCCGGCCTGGTCATCCATGATGGGCCAGAGCAGCCCCGGGGTGTCGGAGAGGAAAATTCCGTTGCGCAGGTCGATCTGCTGCGGGCAGGTGGTGATGGCGGGCTTGTCTCCGACCCGTGCGATGCGCCTGCCCGCCAGGGTGTTGATCAGGGTCGACTTGCCGACGTTGGGAATGCCGATGACCATGGCGCGCAGGGGGCTGCCCGGCTTTCCGCGGTGGGGCGCCAGGGTTCGGCAGAGCTTGGGAATAGCCCCCGCCTCTTTGCGCTGCCTCGCCTCCAGCGGCAGGGCCCGGACCCCGGTCCGCTGCTCAAAGTGGCGGACCCAGGCCTTGGTGACGGCGGGGTCGGCGAGGTCGTTCTTGTTCAGGACCTTGATGCAGGGCTTGTCCTGGCGCAGCTTTTCCAGCAGGGGGTTGGCGCTGGCGGCGGGCAGGCGGGCGTCGAGGACCTCGATGATCACATCGAAGGTCAGAATCACCTCGGCAATCTGCCGACGCGCCTTGCTCATGTGTCCCGGGTACCATTCTATCGTCATCGGGCTTTTCATCCTTCGGGGTTGACATGCCCGCCGTCTGTCGAACGAAGGCGGGCTGATCGTTCAATTGGCCACTTTACCACATAAGCCACCTGAAAAGGGACACTTTCTGAGGGGTGGGGGAGGTTGCATGCCGATCGATTCGTCCCCCCGGGACCAGTGGACTTTGGCCTTTACACCCCCGGGGTGAAGTGATACAAATTTCCGGTCCCCGGAGCTTGGAAAGGAATCCCCCGCCCATGCAAGGCCATCGTCCCACCTATGTTGAAATCGACCTCGACGCCCTGCGCCACAACCTGCGGCAGGTGCGCCGGCAGACCGGGGAGGAACGGCAGATCCTGGCGGTGGTCAAGGCCGATGCCTACGGTCACGGAGCGGCCCGGGTGGCCCCCGCCCTCCAGGACGCCGGGGCCGCCCTGTTCGGGGTGGCCATCGCGGAGGCGGGCGTGGAGTTGCGGGGGGCGGGCGTCACCCGCCCGGTGCTGGTCCTGGGAGGTGTCTACCCGGGGCAGGAGGGCGAACTTCTCCGCCACCGGCTGACCCCCTGCCTTTTCGACCTGGAGACCGCGAAACGGATCGACCGTGCGGCTCGCTCCGCCGGTCAGGTCTGCCCCTATCACCTGAAGGTCGATACCGGCATGGGCCGGATCGGCTTCCGCCCCGAGGAACTGCCTGGGGTCCTTCCCGGGCTTGCCGGCATGAAGGGGCTGCGCATGGAGGGGCTCATCTCCCACCTGGCCCTTGCCGACGAACCGCAGAATCCCTTCACCGAAGAGCAGGCCCGTCGTTTCCGCGAGATCCTGGCGGAGGTCCGGGCCGCGGGCTTCGCCCCGCAGCACGCCCACATCAGCAACAGCGCCGCCCTCTTCACCCGGGAGATTCCAGAGTGCAACGTGGTCCGCCCCGGGATCGTCCTCTACGGGGGCCAGCCCCTGGCCTCCGGCCCGGGGCTCGACCTGCAGCCGGTGATGAGCTTCCGCAGCCGGGTCGCCCAGCTTAAAGAGGTTCCGGCGGGGACCGGCATCTCCTACGGGCACCGCTTCGTGGCCGAGAGGCCGACAGTGCTCGCCGCCATTCCCGTCGGCTATGCCGACGGCTACAGCCGCCACTTGTCCGGTTGCGGCGAGGTCCTGGTGCGGGGCCGCCGGGCAACCGTGGCCGGGACCGTCTGCATGGACTGGACCCTGGTCGACGTCACCGACATCCCCGGAGTCGGGGTCGGCGACGAGGTGACCCTTCTCGGCCGGGACAACGGCAGCCGGATCACCGCCGAAGAGTGGGCGGGCAAGACCGGGACCATCTCCTACGAGGTCTTCTGCCAGGTCAGCAAGCGTGTGCCTCGCATCTACCGCGACGGCCGCCGGTAGCAGGCTGTTGCAAAACAGCCTGTGGAGCCCAGGGAGGGGCTACCAAAAGCGATGCCTGTTTCTCAAGGCGTTGATTTTGTGAGATTCCGGAAAATTGCGATTTTCCGGAATCGTGGTTGAAAAAGTCCCGGATGGACTTTTTCAACACTCTGCCAGAAGGGCCGAGAAAAAACCGACGGGCCTGTCCCGCGCCCGCAACTTACGAGACCCGAGACAGGGGGGAGCCGCTTCCATGAACCGCGAGTCCTGCCGCCTGGCCCTCGATCTGGGCACCACGACCCTCGCCGGCCGCCTCCTCGGCGCCGGCGGCGAGGTGCTGGCCGAAGGGAAGCTGCCCAATCCCCAGGCCGCTCTCGGCGGCGATGTGGTGCGCCGCATGGAGCTCGCCCTCGACGGGGCCGGACAGCGGCTCCAGGCCCTGCTGGCCGGGGGGGTCGAGGCCCTCGTTGGCGAACTGCTGAGCCGGGCCGGGCTGCCGAAGGCATCGATCGCCGCCGCCGCGGCCGCCGGAAACCCCGCCGTCTGCCACCTGCTGCGCAACCTCCCCGTCGAGCCTCTCCTGTTTCCCCCCTACCGTCCCAATGACCCCGCCGGGTCCTTTCACGATGCGGCCCCCTGGGGTCTCGACCTGCCCGTTCCCCTCTACCTCTTTCCCCTCGTCAGCGGTTACGTCGGCGGCGACCTGGTCGCCTTCGTCTTCTCCCAGGGGCCCTGTCGGCCCGGAAGCATGTTTCTGGATGTCGGCACCAACGGGGAGATGGCCCTGTTCACCGGCGAGCGCTGGTTGTGCACCTCGGTGGCCGCCGGGCCCGCCTTCGAGGGGGGGGAGATCTCCTGCGGCATGGCCCTGGAGAATGGTGCGGTGACCGGGGTCCGGGTGCGGGGCGACGTCCTGGAGCTGAAGGTGGCCGGCGGCGTTTCGCCCCGGGGCCTGTGCGGGAGCGGCCTGGTCGAGGCCGTGGGCGCCGCCCTCGAGGGCGGGCTGATCGACAGGCGGGGCAGGATCGTCCAGCCGGACGAGGTGCCCACCAACCTGGCCCGCTACATCGCCGAGACCCCCGCGGGCCGGGTCCTGCGCCTGTACCGGGACGCCGCCACCGACCTGACCCTTTCCCAGGAGGACGTCCGCCGTTTCCAGCTGGCCAAGGGGGCGGTGCGGGCCGGGGCGTCCTGCCTGCTGCAGAAGGCGGGGGTGGAGGAGGGAGAAATCGGGCGCCTCGTGGTGACGGGAGCCTTCGGGTTTTCCCTCGGTTCCGAGGCCCTGAAAAGGGTTGCCATGCTGCCGGCAAACATGGTAGATAAAGTACGCTTCGTCCCCGGGGGAGCTCTTTCGGGTGTCGGCCGTTTCCTGGCCGATCCCGAGGGGCCGGCGAAGGTCCGGACCCTGGCCAGCGCCCTGAGACCCTACCCCCTTTCGGGAACCCCGGCCTTCGAGAAGGCTTTTTTGAAATCCCTCGACTTCTGAGAAAACCGCCCCGTGGACGGTTTTTTCTTGTTTTCGGCGCCCCCTGCGCCTATCGACTGCCCCGAACTGCAAGGATGTCCCCAGAGACGGGACGCCCATCGAACACCCAGGGAAAGGATGCCTCATGGCTGCCATCAAACGTGCTCTCATCAGTGTTTCCGACAAGACCGGCATCGCCGACTTCGCCAAGGAACTCTCCGCCTTCGGGGTCGAGATCCTCTCCACCGGCGGCACCGCCAAGCTGCTGCGTGAGGCGGGGCTGGCGGTCAAGGACGTCTCCGAGTTCACCGGCTTTCCGGAAATGCTCGACGGCCGGGTCAAGACCCTTCACCCGAAGGTCCACGGTGGTCTGCTGGGGATGCGCGACAACCCCGAGCACGTGGCCAAGATGAAAGAGCACGGCATCGAGCCGATCGACATGGTGCTGGTCAACCTCTACCCCTTCGAGGCGACGGTGGCCAAGCCCGACTGCTCCCTCGAGGACGCCATCGAGAACATCGACATCGGCGGCCCCACCATGCTGCGCTCGGCGGCCAAGAACAACCGCGACGTGACGGTAATCGTCGACCCCGCCGACTACCAGGTCGTCCTCGACGAGATGAAGGCCAGCGGCGGCAGTGTCGGCCGCGAGTCCAATTTCCGCCTCGCGGTCAAGGTCTACCAGCACACCGCCGCCTATGACGGGGCGATCTCCAACTGGCTCGGACGCAAGCTCGGCGAGGATACGGCCGACTTCCCGCCGACGGTGACCATGCAGTTCCACAAGGCCCAGGGGATGCGCTACGGCGAGAACCCCCACCAGAAGGCCGCCTTCTACGTCGAGAAGGAGGTCGCCGAGTCCTCCATCGCCACCGCGAAGCAGCTGCAGGGCAAGGAACTCTCCTACAACAACATCGGCGACACCGACGCCGCCCTGGAGTGCGTCAAGCAGTTCTCCGAGGGGCCGGCCTGCGTCATCGTCAAGCACGCCAACCCCTGCGGCGTCGCCTACGGGGCCACCCTCCTCGAGGCCTACGAGCGCGCCTTCTCCACCGACCCCGAGTCGTCCTTCGGCGGGATCATCGCCTTCAACGGCGAGCTTGACGAGGCGACAGCCAAGTCGATCTGCGATCGGCAGTTCGTCGAGGTGATTATCGCCCCGGCCGTTTCGGCCGGCGCCGTCGAGATCGTCAAGGCGAAGAAGAACGTGCGCCTCCTCGAGTGCGGCCAGTGGCCTGCCGAGCCGGGCCAGCGTCTCGACTACAAGCGGGTCAACGGCGGCCTGCTGGTGCAGGACGCAGACCTGGCCCTGACCGCCGACCTCAAGGTGGTGACCAAGCGCCAGCCGACCGCGAAGGAGATGGAGGACCTGCTCTTTACCTGGCGGGTTTCCAAGTTCGTCAAGTCCAACGCCATCGTCTACGGCAAGGACGGCATGACGGTCGGCGTGGGGGCCGGGCAGATGAGCCGGGTCAACTCGGCCCGCATCGCCGCCATCAAGGCCGAGCACGCCGGCCTCGAGGTGAATGGCTCGGCGATGGCCTCCGACGCTTTCTTCCCCTTCCGCGACGGCATCGACAACGCCGCCGCTGTCGGCGTGACCACGGTCATCCAGCCCGGCGGGTCGATCCGCGACGAAGAAGTCATCGCCGCCGCAGACGAGCACGGCATGGCGATGGTCTTCACCGGGATGCGCCACTTCCGCCACTAGGTGGTTGGAAGCGGCCTTTCGGCCAATCTCCGCGTCAGGCGGCGCGGTGGTCCTTGTGCGGCGTACGGTGTACGCCTCCGCGGCCATCGCTTGCCTTCCTTGACCTTGGCCAAAATTGCTCGCTTCTTGATCCGGCGGTGGAATAAGATAAAAACTAGTAACTACCAATTTTCTTCTCAGAGTCCTTGTGCCTCTGCGGTGAATAAAGGGAGAGAATGTCATGAAGGTTCTCGTCATCGGCGGCGGCGGGCGTGAACACGCCCTGGTCTGGAAGATCGCCCAGTCACCCCTCGTGGAGAAGGTCTACTGTGCGCCGGGCAATCCGGGCATCGCAGAGCTGGCCGAGTGCGTTGGCGTAGCGGCCGACGACATCGATGGGCTGCTCGCCCTGGCGCAGAGGGAAGGGGTCGACCTGACCGTGGTCGGTCCCGAGGTGCCGCTGACCCTGGGGGTCGTCGACCGCTTCCAGGAGGCGGGGCTGGAGATCTTCGGCCCCAACGCCAAGGCCGCTCAGCTCGAGGGGAGCAAGAGCTTCTCCAAGGATCTGATGGCCCGCTACAATATCCCCACCGCGGCCTACGGCACCTTCACCGACCACGCCGAGGCGGTCGCCTACATCCAGGACCAGGGCGCCCCGATCGTTGTCAAGGCGAACGGTTTGGCCGCCGGCAAGGGGGTTGTCGTGGCCATGACCGAGGAGCAGGCGATCCAGGCGGTGGACGAGATCATGGTCGACTCGGTGTTCGGCGCCGCCGGCAGCTCTGTGGTGATCGAGGAATTCATGGAGGGGGAGGAGGCCTCCTTCTTCGCCTTCACCGACGGCAGGAATATCCTGCCGCTCGCTTCCTCCCAGGACCACAAGAGGATATTCGACAACGACGAGGGGCCGAACACCGGCGGAATGGGCGCCTACTCTCCCGCCCCGGTCGTGACCGAGGCGCTCACCGAGGAG
Organism: Desulfuromonas sp.; assembly: GCF_002868845.1. Taxonomy (NCBI): domain Bacteria; kingdom Pseudomonadati; phylum Thermodesulfobacteriota; class Desulfuromonadia; order Desulfuromonadales; family Desulfuromonadaceae; genus Desulfuromonas; species Desulfuromonas sp. Next base: position 10,554 of record NZ_PKUB01000049.1, on the reverse strand, counting down.
ATCGTCGAGACGGTCGTGCGTCCCACCATCGCCGGGATGGCGCAGGACGGCTGCCCCTATGTCGGCATCCTCTACGTCGGGCTGATGATCAAGGACGGTAAGCCGCGGGTGGTGGAGTACAACGCCCGCTTCGGCGACCCCGAGGCCCAGCCGCTGCTGGCCCGCATGAAGTCGGACGTCGTCCCCGTGCTCCAGGCCTGCGCCCGGGGCGAACTGACCCAGACCTCCCTCGAATGGCACGACAAGGCGGCGGTCTGCGTGGTGATGGCATCGGGCGGTTATCCGGCCAGCGTCGACAAGGGGCACGAGATACGCGGCCTCGCCGAGGCCGCAGCCATCGACGACCTGATCGTCTTTCACGCCGGCACCGCGGAGAAGGACGGCATGATCGTCAACAGCGGCGGCCGGGTGCTCGGCGTCACCGGGCTGGGTGACACCGTGGCGTCGGCCATCGACAAGGCCTACGCAGGGGTGGAGAAGATCTGCTGGGAAGGCGTGCAGTTCCGCAAAGATATCGGCCGCAAGGCCCTCAATCGATAGAGACGCAGAAGAGAAACAAGGAGAAAGAAATGAGCGAAAAGCCAATGGTCGGCATCCTGATGGGAAGCGACAACGATTTCGATATCATGGTGGAGGCGGGCAGCGCCCTCAAGAGCTTCGGCATCCCCTTCGAGATGACCGTATCGAGCGCCCACCGCACCCCGGAACGCACCGCCAAGTACGTGCGCGAAGCCCGCGAGCGTGGCATCCGGGTACTGATCGCCGGTGCCGGCGCCGCCGCCCACCTGGCCGGAGTGATGGCCGCCGAAACCACCCTTCCGGTGATCGCCGTTCCCATCGACGCTACATCCCTCAACGGTCTCGACGCCCTGCTGGCGATGGTGCAGATGCCCGCCGGTATCCCGGTTGCCACCATGGCGGTCGGCAAGGCCGGTGCTCGCAACGCAGGCATCTTCGCCGCCCAGATCCTGGCCACCACTGACGAGGGGATGGCCGCCAAGCTCACCGAATTCAAGGCCAATATGGCCGCCGGGGTCGAAGCCAAGGACGCGGCCCTGCAGGAGCGGATGCGGCAGAAGGGCCTCTAGGCGTCTTTCCCGCCCGGAAAGTGCAATAAGGGCCGCCCCGATTTCCCTTGACAGCGGATTTTGCGCCGTATTAATGTTGATTGGATTGGTAAGCAAAAGCGGGCCCTTTTGATCCATCGTCCGCCGGGTTTGGCTGGCCCCTTCCGGAGCGGCTCGGGAGCTGCTCCATTGTCTGCTTGCTGCCGTTGCCGAACCGAGCATCCCCCCCTTCAGGAGAAGCGACCTTGAGCCCAAAAGAGCGTAACTTCAGCATGAGCGTCTGGGACTTTTTCTGTTCCCTCAAGCTCACCATCGCCATTCTTATCCTGCTGGCCGTCACGTCCATTATCGGGACGGTCATCCAGCAGAATCTGACTCCCGACAAGTACCTGCAGATGTATGGGGAGAGCACCTACCGGCTGCTCGACTCGCTGCAGTTCTTCAACATGTACCACTCCTGGTGGTTCCTGGCCCTTTTGGGGCTCTTCGCCATCAATCTCACCGCCTGTTCCATCAAGCGTTTTCCCCGGGTTTTGAAGACGGTCAAGGAGCCGGTGCTGGTCGCCGACGATACCCTGTACCGGACCTTCTCCAACATGGAGGAGCACCTGGTGGCCGAGCCGGTCGCGCAGGTCCAGGGCAGGCTTGCCGACTTTGTCGGCAAGAACTTCTCCAGCCCGATCGTCACCGAAGCGGACGGAAAGGTCCACATCTTCGCCCAAAAGCGTCCCTGGGCCCGCTTCGGGGTCTACATCACCCATCTGTCGATCCTGATCATCTTCATCGGGGCGATCATGGGCAACCTGTGGGGGTACAAGGCCTTCGTCAACGTCGTCGAGGGGACCGAGACCGACAAGGTCTGGCCCCGGGGCAGCAACGAGCCGATCGATCTCGGTTTTTCCGTTCGCTGCGACGCATTCTCCGTCTCCTACTACGAGGGGACCGGCCGCCCCAAGGAGTTCAAAAGCATACTTACCGTCAAGGAGGGCGGCGAGGTGGTGGTCGACAAGCGTCCGATCATCGTCAACGACCCTCTCTCCTACAAGGGGATCACCTTCTATCAGTCGAGCTACGGCCCTGCCGGCGACCCTCTTTTCGAGTTCCAGATCCGGGTCCGGGAGACCGGCGAGGCGGTTAACCTCAGCGCCCGGCAGGGGCAGGTGGTCGGCCTTCCGGACGGCGGGGCCTTCCGGGTACTCGCCTTCGCGCCTTCTTTCCAGAATTTCGGTCCGGCAGCCCAGTTGGAGGAAATCACCCCGGACGGAAAGACCCGGCCCGCCTTCGTCGTCCTTCAGAACCAGCCCGAGTTCGACGAGCGCCGGGGCGGCCCTTATATCTTCGGCCCCTTCGAGTACAAGCAGAAGTACTACACCGGTCTTCAGGTGGCCAAGGACCCCGGGGTGTGGGTGGTCTGGCTCGGCTGCCTGCTGATGGTGGTGGGGACCCTGGTCGCCTTCTTCCTCTCCCATCACCGTGTCTGGGTCACCATCCAGACCGTTGGAGACAAGACCGGCATCAAGATCGGCGGCTCGGCCCATCGCAACCAGCCGGCCTTCGAGATATATTTCGACGATTTTAAAAAGAAGCTCAAAGCCGAACTGACCGCTTAGGCCACCTCGACCGGTAACGGAGGATTACCCTTATGACCAGTTCCCAGTTGTTCAACTTCGTGACCATCGGCTACTTCGCGTCCATGGTCCTGTTCATCATCTTCCTGGCCACGCGCAACCGGGCGGTGGCCCTGGGCGCCAACATCCTGGCCTATGCCGGATTCGCCGCGCATACGGTCGCCATCGGCCTGCGCTGGGCGGAGTCCTACCAGGCGGGCTACGGCCACGCCCCCATGTCCAACCTGTACGAGTCGGTGACCTTCTTCGCCTGGACCATTCTTCTCATTTACCTGCTCATCGACCTCAAGTACCGCCAGCCGAGCGTCGGGGCCTTCGTCATCCCCTTCGCCTTTCTCGGCATGATCTGGGCGCAGCTGAGTCTCGACGCTTCCATCGAGCCGCTGGTCCCGGCCCTTCAGAGCAACTGGCTGACCTACCACGTGATCACCTGTTTCCTCGGCTATGCCGCCTTCGCCGTGGCCTGCGGGGTCTCCATCATGTACCTGATCAAGATCGGCAAGGAAGAGCAGCACGCCGACGACTCCCCGATCGGAGGCATTCTTGGGATCTTCCCCAGCACCCGGATCCTGGACGATATCAACTACAAGGCGATCATGATCGGGTTTCCCCTCCTCTCCCTCGGGATCATCACCGGGGCGGCGTGGGCCAACTACGCCTGGGGCACCTATTGGAGCTGGGACCCCAAGGAGACCTGGAGCCTCATCGTCTGGTTCATCTACGCTGCCTTCCTCCACGCCCGGTTCACCCGCGGCTGGGTGGGGCGCAAGGCCGCCTGGCTTTCCATCTTCGGCTTCGCCGCGACCATCTTCTGCTACCTGGGGGTCAACCTGGTTCTGTCCGGACTCCACTCCTACGGCAGCTGATCGGTTTTTTCGGAGGAAGGTTGAGCGAGGCTTGATGCATCGCAACGGGGGACGGTTCGCGGATCGTCCCCCGTTCTGTTTCCGCGCTGCCGGGAAAGGGGTTTTGGATGTCCCACGGGCCGACGCAGGACCAGGAGTGGGCCGGGCCGGATGAGACTCTCGACGAGCTGCGCTTGGGCGGCCTGAAGATCATTCAGGGGCGCAAGGGCTATCGTTTCTCTCTCGATCCGGTGCTGTTGTGCGCCTTCGCCTCGATCGGGGAGGGGGAGGCGGTGGCGGACCTGGGGACCGGCTCGGGGGTCATCCCCCTGGTGGTGGCCCGCCGGACCGGGGCGGACCGGGTCCTCGGCATCGAGATTCAACGCGTGCTCGCCGACCGCGCCCGGCGCAGTGTTCGGCTCAACGGCCTGGAGGGCCGGGTGGAGATCCTGGAGGGGGACCTGCGGGGCCTGCGGGAAGAGCTGGAGCCCCGGTCGTTCGACGTCGTTCTCGCCAACCCTCCCTTCCGCCGGAGCGGGACCGGGCGTCACGCACCGACGGCGGAGCGGGCCATGGCCCGCCACGAGCTGGCGGGGGGGCTGGAGGACTTTCTGGGGGCGGCGGCTTACCTGCTGCCGGAGGGAGGGCGCTTCTACATCGTCTTTCTGGCGGAACGCCTCGCGGAACTGCTGTCCCTGATGGGCCGGGCGCGCCTTGAGCCGAGGCGGCTGCGCTGCGTTCACCCGCGGCAGGGCGAAGAGGCACGGATGGTCCTGGTGGAGGGACGCAAAGGGGGGGGGAGCGGCCTTGTCGTGATGCCCCCCCTGGTAATCTACGGGGGGCCGGGGAGGGAGTACAGCCCCGAGGTTCTGGCCATCTACGGCGGGAAGGCCCCGGACGGGGCGCCGGGCTAGTCCCTGGATGCCTCTTCGGACTTTCTCTGCCGGGCCCTGGCGAGCTTGCGCTGGCGGGTCAGGAGGTCGCGCAGGGCATTGCGCAGTTCCGGGTCGTGCAGGGGCGCGACGGATTGATCGATATGGTCCTGTTCCTCGGCGCTGAGCCGCTCTTCGCGCCAGGGCAGGGGGGCGGGGCCGGGGGCGGAGGTCTCGGGCCGGGCGGGCTTGCCCCGTCGCAGGTAGATGTCGTGCAGGAGATTCTCCCCGAGGCGCTGGTTGAGGCGCAAGAGGAGCTGGGGCTTGAGAAGTTGCAGTTGCTGCATCCACACCGCCTGGTCGACGCGCACTTCCAGCACGCCGTCCCGGATACGCAGGGGCTGGGCCCGGGCCGCGATCTGCGGGCCGACCACCTCGTTCCAGATCTCCCAGGCGCGGTACTCCCGCAGCTTTCCTTCGAGGCCCTGGCGGCGGAGGAGGTCCTGGATCAGGGAGGCCGCGGAGACGGCCCGTTTCATGCGAGGGCGCCGCGTTTTCATCGGGCCCGCCGTCTGACCCTTCCGCCCACCAGCTGCCCCGCCACAGCGCAGGCCAGGGTGAAGGGCACGACGGACCAGCCCAGGCCCTGGACCAGGCGGAGGATGACGATGAAGGGGATGGACAGGTGGATGTAAACGAACCAGTGCAGGGAATATTTGCGGGAGCCTTCCCGCAGGAATCCCAGGGGCAGGTTGGCTGCGAAGGCGAAGAGAAGTACGATGGCGAGGTCGAGGGGTTGGGAGGGATTCAAGGCGGTCCTTTCGGCAGCGGGATGGCCACTGGGAGCACCCCGGCCAGTGACCGTCAGTTTACCCGGCCCCGGCCAGAGATGTCAACGCAAGACCGGAGTCCGCGGAAGGTTCGGGCCCATGCCCTCAAGGCATAACAAGCAATCGACGGGAGATCCCATGGACGAGTTGCAGGAACGTATCACCGAGTTGGAAATCCGCTACACCCACCAGAGCGAACTGGTCGAGGAACTCAACGCCGTGGTGACCGAATGCAACCAGCGCATCGCCTCCCTCGAGCGGGAGAACCTCCGGGTCCAGGAGATGCTCCGGTCCCTTGAGCCCGACGCCACGGAATCCCCCGATGAGTGAGACCCGGACGGCGCGCCGGGTCCTGCTCGAGGCCGCCGTTATTTTTCTTCTCGGGGTGGTGATGGGACTCTCCTTTCATCATCGCCTGGTGCTCGAGGCTTTTTCGGGGCGGGCCGCCCCTGTGGCCGGCAATCCCGTGACGCCCTCAGAGGAAGTCTTCCCCCAGCCCGTCGATCTTGAATCGGTGCGGGTCCTGGCCGAGGCCGGGGCGGTCCTGGTCGATGCCCGGGCGAGTGAGCTCTTTGCCGCCGGGCGCCCGGCCGGGGCGGTTTCCCTGCCTTTCGGGGAGGTCGAGGACCTGCTGGGTCGGTTCTCCGCCGAGGTTCCAGCCGCCACCGTCCTCATCACATACTGCAGCGGCTACGGCTGCCCCGACTCCTTTGACCTGGCCCTCCGGCTGATCGCCGCCGGCTACCGGGACGTGCGGGTTTTCGAGGGCGGTTTCCCCGAGTGGCGCGACGCCGGCCTGCCGCTGGAGGAGGGGACGCCATGAACCGCTTCAATCTCGCCCTGTCCCATTGCTGCCGCCTGCTGCTCGGCGGCCTGTTTCTCTACGCCGGCCTGCTCAAGAGCATCGACGTGAGCGCCTTCGCCGGGGACATCGCCAATTACCGCCTGCTGCCCTACTCCCTCAACTACCTGGTGGCCGCGACCCTGCCCTACGTCGAGGTCCTGGCCGGCGTGCTCCTGATCGTCAACCGCAAGGTCAGGCCCGCGGCCCTGTTGCTCGGCCTGCTGACATTGGTTTTCATGGCGGCCCTCGCCTCGGCCCTTTATCGCGGTCTCGACATCGACTGCGGCTGTTTCCGGGAGGCGGCCAAAACAACTCCGGGGACGGCCCTGCTCCGGGACGCCGGCATCCTGGCCCTGGCCGGGATCACCTATCGGCTCCGGAGCGGGGGGCACCGTTCCCCTTGAGGCCCCCGGCCGGCCGGGGGAGGGTCGATTCCCTTTCCCATCCTGTGATAAACTGCGCACTTTGTTCTCCCTCCCCTGTTTCCGGGCAGAACGGGACGACCGTCCCCCCGCATACAGGTATTCGGCAATGGAATTGTGGCAGGAGCGCCTGAAACAGAGCATCACGACTCCGGAGGAGCTGGCCGAGCGCTTCGGCATCGACCCCGTCCCCCTGGAGCCGGTGGTGCAGCGCTACCCCCTGCGCATCACGCCCCATTACGCCGGGCTGATCCAGGAGGTCGGCGATGCGATCTGGCGCCAGTGCGTCCCCGATCCCGCGGAGCTTGAGGAGGACGACCTTCCCGTCGACCCCCTCGCCGAGGAGCGCCTCTCGCCCGTGCCGACGGTCGTTCACCGCTACCCGGGGCGTGTTCTCTTGCTGGCCTCCGGCACCTGCGCCACCTACTGCCGCTTCTGCACACGCAAGCGCAAAGTCGGCTGCCCTGAGATGAAGGCGTCCTTCGGCGACCTCCTCGCGGGGATCGACTACATCGCCCGCACCCCGGGGGTGCGGGACGTCATCCTCTCCGGCGGCGAGCCCCTCCTCCTCTCCGACCTGCTCCTGAAGGAGGTGCTGGAACGGCTGCACGCCATCGACCACGTTGAGATCATCCGCATCGGCACCCGGGTTCCGGTCACCCTCCCCGAACGGGTCACCGAAGGGCTCTGCCGTCTTCTCGAACGCTTTCATCCCCTCTACATCAACACCCACTTCAATCATCCCCGGGAGATCACCCCGGAGACCGCCGAGGCCTGCGCCCGCCTCGCCGCCGCCGGCATCCCCCTGGGCAACCAGACCGTGCTGCTGCGGGGGGTCAACGACGACCCGGCGGTACTTGCGAAGCTCTTCTCCGGTCTCCTCCGCATCCGGGTGCGCCCCTACTACCTGCACCACATGGACCTCGCCGCGGGGACCGGCCACTTCCGGACGACCGTGGAGGCCGGACTCGACGCCATGCGCGCGCTGCGCGGCCCCCTCTCCGGGCTGGGGGTGCCCCACTACGTGATCGACACCCCGGGGGGACGGGGCAAGGTGCCGCTGCTGCCCGAGTACCTCGAGAGGGTCGGGGAGACAGTGATGTTGCGCACGCCGGACGGCGAGCGGATCGAGTTCCCCAATCGTCTTCCCGGGGCTTGAAACTTTTCCCATTCCGGCCCATAATCGGTAATCAACACCCCTGTTTCCGGAGACTTCCATGCCTTTTGATCCTTCCCTCTGGATCCGCCTCTCTTTTGCCGGCCTCCCCGTCTACCTGCGCCGCGACCGTCCCGAGTGGTTCGTTCCCAACGACTCCGGTGACGAGGCGCTGCAGGCCCTGGAGAAGGACCTGCCCCCGACTCCCGCTGGCGATCGCTTCCTGGCCCGCCTCCCCGACGCTCCGGCTCCGACCTACCCCGGTCGGGCGGCGCTCCTCTCCACCGACCGGTTGCCGGAGCTCTGGTTTCACCTCACGGACCGCTGCAACCTGACATGCAGCCACTGCCTCTTCGCCTCCGGCCCGGACGCCGGAGCCGAACTCGACGCCGCAGTGGTGCTGGACCTGGCCTCCGAGGCCGCCGGGCTCGGCTGTCGGCTCTTCGCCCTGACCGGCGGTGAGCCCCTTGTCCATCCCGATTTCGGCAGGATCGTGCAGGGGTTGCAGGCCCTCGAGGGAGCCCGGGTGGTGGTGCTGACCAACGGTCTGCTGTTGCGGCGGACTCTGGAGGGCCTCGAATTCGACCGCGCCAGGTTCCACCTCCAGGTCAGCGTCGACGGGTTGGCCGGCCGCCACGACCGCATCCGCGGCAAGGGCGCCTTCGCGGCCCTGGAGAGGGAGCTGGCCTGGCTGAAGGGGGAGGGGATGCCCTTTACCCTTTCCATGTGCGTGGAGCGGGAGAACCTCTCCGAGATGACCGCCGTGGTCGAGTTCGCCGCCCGGGCCGGCGCGGCCAACGTCCACTTCCTCTGGTACTTCGTCCGCGGCCGGGGCTCTGCCGAGGAGTTCGTCCCGCCCCTGGAGATCTTTCCCGTGCTGGAGCGGGCCGCCGAGCGGGCCGAGGCCCTCGGGGTGCGCATCGACAACCTGGAGACCCTGCGCACCCAGATCTTCGCCCCGGCCGGCACCTACCACGACGGCAGCAACAGCGGATGGGAGTCGGTGGCGGTCGGTCCCGACGCTCGGCTCTATCCCTCGGCGGCCCTGGTCGGAACCGATGAGCTGGCCACCGGTCTCGACGGCGGCCTGGCCCGGGCCTGGCGCACCGGAGCCGTGCTGGAAGGCATGCGCCGGGAGACCGCCGCCGATCTCGACACCCCCTGGCGCTTCCTGCTCGGCGGCGGGGACGCCGACCACAGCTGGATGAGCAGCGGCCGCTTCGTCGGCGGCGATCCCTACCTGCCCCTCTACGAAAAGCTCGCCCTGTGGCTCATCGCCCGGGAGGCCGCCCGGCAGCCCGCGGCCGGCCCGCCACGGCTGCGCCTGAAAATGGGGGATCTGCTGGAGAGTTGCGGCGCCCACGGCGCCGTGGCCCTGACCCACGCCAACTGTCTTCTCTCCCTGGCCGACGCCGACAGCCGCGCCCCGGTCAAGGCGTTCTACGCCGAGGCGGTCGGGGACAAAAAGGAGGAGATTCTCAACCCGATCTGCTACGAGGAGGGGCTGATCAGCCACATCCCGGCAGAGTACCGCTTTCGCGGTTACGGCTGCGGAAGTCCCGTCCTCGACGCGGACATCGCCCCCGGGGAGACGGTCGTCGACCTCGGTTGCGGCGGCGGGGTGGAATGCTTCATCGCCGCCCTCCAGGCCGGCCCCGAAGGCCGGGTGATCGGCGTCGACATGCTCGACCCGATGCTCGCCCTGGCCCGCGAGGGGGCCGAAGGGGTGCGGCGCAACCTCGGCTACGACAACCTCGCCTTCCGCAAGGGCTATCTCGAGGATCTCCCCCTGGAGGACGGGGCGGCGGACCTTGTCCTGTCCAACTGCGTCATGAACCTCTCGGTCGACAAGCGGCGTGCCTTCGGCGAAATATTCCGGGCCCTGCGGCCCGGCGGCCGCCTGGTGATCTCCGACGTGGTCTGCGAGAGCGAGCCCGACGCGGCGATCCGCAACGACGAGACCCTCAAGGGCGAGTGCATCGGCGGCGCCCTGACCCAGAAGGACCTGATCGGCATCCTCGAGGAGAGCGGCTTCGTCCACCTGCGCATGGTCAAGCGCTTCCCCTACCGGGTCGTGCGGGGCCACCCCTTCTTCTCCCTGACCTTCGAGGCGCGCAGGTCCCACCTTTCGGAGGTGGTGCGTGCCGTCTACCGGGGGCCCTTCGCCTCGGTCGTCACCGGGGGCGGGCAGGTCCTCTATCCCGGGGTGGTCTGCGAAATACCGCGGGCCGACGCCGAGGCCCTCGGGGAGAACCTTTTCGTCATCGACGAGGGGGGGGCGGTCACCAACCTCGATCAGGGCTCCGGCTGCGCCTGCGCCCTCCCCCCCGAGGCCGGAGAGGCTTCCCCCGCCGCCGAGAAGGGGGAGGAGAGGCACCGGGCCGGCTGCATGGTCTGCGGGGAGCCCCTCGAATACGGCACCGAGACCGAACTGGCCTGCCACTACTGCGGGGAGCGCAAGGAGGCCAGCGCGGTCTGCGAGAGGGGCCACTTCGTCTGCGACGCCTGCCACGCCGAGGACGCCCAGGCGGTCATCGAGGACGAATGCCTGCGCGCGGAGGAGACCGACCTGCTTGCCCTCTTCGCCCGGCTGCACGAACTGCCCGCCGTGCCGGTCCACGGCCCAGAGCACCACGCCCTGCTCCCCGGGGTGATCCTCTCCGTCTATCGCAACCTGGGGGGCAGCATCAGCGACGAGACGATCCGCACCGGCATCCGGCGCGGCACCCGGGTGGTCGGCGGCAGCTGCGCCTACTGGGGCACCTGCGGAGCCGCGACCGGGGTGGGCATTGCCTTCAGCCTGATTCTCGGCGCCAACCCGGTGAAGGGGGCGGAGCGGCAGGCCGTGCAGGAGGCGGTGCAGGAGGTTCTGGCCGAAATCGCCAAGGTC
>NZ_PKUB01000048.1:102246-206217 GCF_002868845.1 Desulfuromonas sp. | reverse complement strand
GGTTGGCCGCCCGTTTTTTTGGGTTCTTCAGGGATTTTCGGGGAAGGCTCGCTGGGAGGGAGGATGGGTGTTTTCCTGCCACCGGAACTTCCACACCGGCGGGTTTCGCCCCGCCAGGCGAGTTGCCTTTCTTGCTCGGCCAAGAAAGGTAACACCAAAGAAGGCCGCCCCAGTTCCTTGCCATTCGGGTCCCCTGCGCTACGCAGATGAATTCGGCGCGGACGGAAACTTGCCTTCGGCTTCGGACATCCGTCCGCGTCTTTCCGAATTCATCCACTCCGCTCCGGCGGCGTCACAGGGGAGGGATGGTGGGCTTTACTGGCCGAGCTTGAAGCTGTTGTGCAAAAAGCCGGCAGAGAAATGTCTGGCCCCGGCTACCGGGAGGGCCTACCAATCGGTCGGATAGTCATCCTCGGCTTGCGCAGGGTCGTTGTAAGTTACGATCGAATCCTTATCCCGCTCCAGAACCTTGAGGACCGTTTCAGCAGGGATCATCACCACATCCCGCTTGTACACGGCCAGACCCATCAGCCCTTCGGCCAGCTTGTCCGCGACATCCCGGGTCACTGAAATCCGCTTTATCGTTCCGCCATCACCCACATAGTGGTAGGCGACAGGTCCCTCTTCCACCGGCAGCCGATTGGTCTCGATGAGTTGCTGCGCGGCAGCCTGATCGGCCTCACGTTGTGCCCGTCGATTCCGTTCGGCGTTCAGCTGCTGGTCTTTTTTTGCCTGTGCCTCCCGTTGCTGCTTCAGCCTGACCCCGGCGCTGTCGTCGGAGGAGGCTTCCCCCTTTTTCTTCTTTTTGTTTTGCACCCGTTTTTCGTGGTTGGCCTTTTTTACCTGTTTCTGGTCAACCAACCCAGCCTTCAGCAGCTGCTCTTGTATGGAAAGCCCCATTTGCTACTCCAAAATCTGTTTTTTAATTCTCGATGGCCATGGAAACCGTGACGCCATAATATCAGCAACGGCGGGCCGGAGGTCAAGCCTCGAAATATTCGCGCCGAGCCCGGCAAGACAGGGGCAGGCTCCCAGGCGGCCCGCAGCGCCGGTTATAGCCTGCCGACAAACCCCACGGCCAGGGCGAAGGCGAGGCTTTCGATGGCGATGGAGAGGGTCAGGGAGAAACTGCAGACGGGTTTGGCGAAAGTCTGCCGGTTCATGGTGGAGACGGTGAGCAGCTGCATGAAGGAAGCGAAGAAGGCCCCGGCCACCCTTGCAAAAAAGTGGCAGGGCAAGACCTGACCCCCGAAACAGTTCATGGTAGAGACGGTGAGCGGCTGCATAAAGAAGGCGAAGAGGACCCCGGCCACGGTCACCCTTGCAAAAAAGTGGCAGGGCAAGACATGACCCCAGAAACCCACATACCGTACCACTTGGAGCCCCCTTGCTTTTCATGAGCTTGGGGGCTTTTTTGTGTTTTCCAGACATGTGGAGGGGCATATGGCGCTTCTGCTTGCGTGAAATACCTCTAATGGCCACGGGGGGGGGCAGGCCCGTATTGAAACTCCAGGTAGTTAGAGGGCTCTAGAGATCATTAGGGTCAGGTTAACTTTTCTGCCATTCTCCGTCAGAAACCATCCAAGGCGCACAAAGTTCCAATCGCCAACATCTTTCTTTGCCGCAAAGCCAGCGGCCCTGTATCCTGCTGAGCCCACGCTTCTTTCCGCCGCAACTTTAGAGATCCCAGGTTTCACCCCCGGGGGCGAATCCCCAACCCTTCAGAGCCTGACATGCGGCAGCTCCTCGGCGAATCCGAGAAACCGGCTTGCATTGGCCCTGATCCTCCCAAAAAGTCCCTCGGCAAAGGAAACTTCGTCCTCCACAAGCACTTGGTCCAACGAGATTTTGTCCAGGTTCTTCAAAACGGCTGTGCAGAGCTTTGTCAAGGTCGTTGCGACCTGCCTCTGCGGCAACCCACACTCGTGGCACATTTCAGCCAGTTGATACGGCAGGATCTCACCGGCGACAAACTCGTCACCCACGGCCATGGCAAGATCCCGGTCAAATTCGTCGCCGTAGATATCGATATTCAGCAGATCATAGCCAGGCGCCACATCGATCCCCCTCTTGTCGATGAAGAACGAGATGTTTTTTCCGTGGGCGTCGCTGTTGCCGATCAGCAACTGAAACAGGGCCCAGTTCAGCAGATCTCTGCTCGCCAGGGCCGGAATCCGGCACTGCCGGCTCGCTGCGAACAACCTGGGCAGACTGGCCCCGGTCCTGATTCGCGCCCCCTCCCCGGAGGTGCCGAAGGGACGCTCGTACTTATAGGTCGGCGGCAGGTCGAGCATCTGACAGCCATCGATCAGATGCAACCGGTCCACCTTGCCCCCGTTCCAGCGGCGATCGAATCGTTCTACCAGCAGCACCGGTTCTCCAAGCCTCCGCAGGGAGACCCTGGCCACGGGAAGTTGGACCAGGCGGGCCAGTTCCATGCAAATGAACTCGTTGACCACCATGTGCATGTCCGGTCTCTTGCCGAATTTGAGTATATGGGTGGACGCCAACTCCCCCTCACCAAAACCGAACGCACCATCCGGCATAATCAAGATCGGCAGCTTATCCTGGACCCCGGTCACGGAGAGGCGCGGCTTTCCATCCCACCTGGCAATGGAGACCTGCTGGCGCTGGGCGATGCGCTCGGTCAGTTCCTCATCGCTGATCGGGCGTAATTCAGTCGGTCTTGGCTCCAGACCTTCGCCATCATACCGGAAGGTCAAGGCGCCGGTTGTCTCCGATCCGATCAGTGCGATCAGTCCGAAGATGTTGCCCTGTGAGATCTGGTTGTCGACCGACAGTTCGTCTAACCACTTCCCTTCCGGAAGAAGGTTGGCAAGAAACCGCTTTACCGGTTCCGAGCCGCACTCCCCGGGGTTCAAATGGGGAGAGATTGGAAACCCCGGGCCGGCAAGCCATGAGGATGCATACTCCAGTTGATAACGGTCCTCCTTGCCATGCAGGGTTATCGTCCCGAGCGGTTCGCGATTCAAAAATACAGAGAGCTGTGCTGACATTACTCCTCCCAATTCTCTACCGTGAGGCTGATGCCGAGCATTCGACAGACGGTGAGAACACTGGAGAGCCGGACATCCCCCTTGGCCTTTTCAATTTTGGTCAGCGTATCGACAGCGACTCCGCAGAAAGCGGCTGCCTCGTGAATCCCCATGGCGGACTGGGTACGCCGGGCGCGGACAAACGTCCCCAGAGTTTCCGCATCCAGCGGCCCTTGCTGGACCGGGGTCGGCAATGGCTTGATCGTCTTGGGCATGACGGCCTCCCTTGTATTTATTCTACTGCCTGGGTAGTATATATGTCAGCACCAGCCCCCCGTCAAGCAAAATACTGCCAAGACAGTATCATTCAAGCGCCCAAGCCCCAGCCACACAAAATACCACTATGGCAGTATTTTAAACCTGCAGACCAGAAATGCCTGTGCCTCGAAGGACTTGGCGGCCGTGTCAGATCCCGCAACCTGGGCCATCCACCGTAAAACACCCCCGCCACCCCAATTTCCTTGACACCCCCTCCATCTTAGAGAGAATAAAAGCTTCCCACATCGTTCCCACCGGCCGCCCGGCCGCCAACCCGGAGCCCCGCCCATGCGCAGACTGGTCCTCCTCCTCGCCCCGCTCCTCTTCGCCCTCCCGGCCCTCGCCCAGGAGGGCGGGCCGCCGCCAGCCCTGGTCGCCGTCGCGCCGGTCACGGTCGGCACGGTCGCCCCCCAAGCCACCTTCGTCGGCACCGTCACCTATCCCGAAACCTCCGAGGTCGCCGCCGAGGCCAACGGCCGGGTGGCGAAGGTGGCCTTCGAGGAGGGGCAGCGGGTCGCCGACGGGGCAACACTCGTCGTCCTCGAAGCGTCGGTGCTGCGCCGGGAGATCGCGGCCATCGAGGCCTCGCGCAAGCAGGCCGCGGTGGAGGCGAAGAAAGCCCGCCTGGAAACCGAGCGTTTCCGGACCCTCTTCGACCAGAAGACGGTCTCCCGCCAGGAGTACGAAAACTACCTCTATGCCGGCGAGGCCCTCGCCCTGCGGGTCGACTCCCTCGCCGCGCAGGTCGCCGCCCTGCAGACCCAGCTCGGCAAGAAGACCGTCCCGGCCCCCTACGACGGGGTGATCCTCGAGCGCTTCACCGACCGGGGCGAATGGCTGGAGCCGGGCTCGGCCGTGGCGACCATGGCCCGGGACGACGAGGTGGACGTGATAGTCAGCGTCCCCGGGGAGGCGCTGGCGCACCTCCGGGTCGGGCTTGAGGTCGATTTCGAAGCGGGCGGGAATCGGCAGACGGGCAGGATCGTCGCCCTGATCGGCCGGGGGGACGTCAAGACCCGGACCTTCCCCGTGAAGATCCGCGCCGCCAACGAGCACGGCCTCTTCGAGGGGATGGAGGCCCGGGTCGCCCTGCCCACCGGGCCGGCCCGGGAGAGCTTCGTCGTCCCCCGGGACGCCATCGTCAGCGGCCCCGGGGGGACGAGCGTGGCCCTCGTCGCCGAGGGGCAGGCGCAGTTCGTCCCGGTGATGGTCCTCGGCTACCTGGGGCTGAGCGCCGGGATCGAGGGGGAGGGCCTGACCGAAGGCGCCTCCGTCGTGGTCAAGGGGAACGAACGGCTGCGGCCGGGACAGCCGGTGCGGGTCGCGGGGGGGGACGAGTAGCCCATGGATGTCGTCCGCTTCTCCATCGAAAAACCGGTGACGGTGATCGTCGGGGTGATCCTGCTGCTGATGTTCGGCACCCTCGCCCTGATGAAAATGCCCTACCAGCTCTCGCCGACGGTCACCGAGCCGGAGATCACGGTGCGCACGGTCTGGAGCGGCGCCACCCCCTACGAGATCGAGCGGGACATCGTCGAGGAGCAGGAAAAAGTCCTCAAGGGGATCCCCGACCTGCGCACCATGGAGAGCCAGTGCTTCAACGGCCAGGGGGAGATCGTGCTGCGCTTCGCCGTCGGCACCGAGATCGACTCGGCCCTGCTGCGGGTCTCCAACAAGCTCGACGAGGTCCCCTCCTACCCGGAGAACGTGGACAAGCCGGTCCTCAAGGCGACCGGTTCGGCCTCCTCGCCGGTCATCTGGATGGTGATGAAGACCCGGCCCGGCAACGAGGCGCCGATCAACACCTACTTCACCTACTTCGAGAACGACATCCGCCAGCACCTCGAGAGGGTGCGGGGCGTCGCCGACCTCTTCGTCTTCGGCGGCACCGAGAAGGAGATGCACGTCGTCGTCGACCCGGCGAAGCTGGCCGGCCACGGGCTCACCGTGAGCGACGTCATCGGGGTCCTCGGGCGGGAGAACGTCAACGTCGCCGCGGGCAACCTCGGGGTCGGCCGCCGCGACTACCGCATCCGCACGGTCGCCGAGTTCCGCTCCCCGGAGGCGATCGGCGAGATCGTCCTCGCCTCGACCGGCCAGACGCGCATCCGGGTGCGGGACGTGGCGGAGGTCGGCTTCGGCTACGAGAAGCTGACCGCGGCGATGATGCAGAACGGCCGGCAGGGCATCGCCATCGGCGTCCAGCCCGAGGTCGGCACCAACATCCTCGAGATGACCGACCAGGTCAAGGAGGTCGTGGACGGGCTCAACGCAGGGGTGCTGAAGGAGCGGGGCATCCACCTCGACTGGGCCTACGACCAGCGCCCCTACATCAACGGCGCCATCGACCTGGTGCAGCTCAACATCGCCATCGGCGGGGTGCTGGCGGTGATCGTCCTGCTGCTCTTCCTGCGCTCCCTCTCCTCCACGGCGATCGTGGCCTTCGCCATCCCCATCAGCGTGATCGGCACCTTCATCTTCATGCGCCTGTTCGGGCGCAATCTCAACGTCGTCAGCCTGGCCGGCATCTCCTTCGCCGTCTGCATGCTGGTCGACAACGCCATCGTGGTGCTGGAGAACATCGACCGCCACCGGGGCATGGACAAGTCCCCCTTTGCCGCCGCCTACGACGGCACCCGCGAGGTCTGGGGGGCGATCCTGGCCTCGACCCTGACCACCATCGCCGTCTTTTTGCCGGTCGTCTTCATCGAGGAGGAGGCGGGGCAGCTCTTCAAGGACATCGCCATCGCCGTCACCTGCGCCATCGCCCTCTCCCTCTTCGTCTCGGTCTCGGTGATCCCCATGGTCTCCCGGCAGATCTTCGCCCTGCGCGCCAGGCGCTCCCGGGTCAGCCTGCAGGGGATCGACCGCGCCGCGGGGAAAGTCGCCGACGGCATCATGACCCTTGTGGGGCTGGCCACCGGGACGGTCCCCGGCCGCCTGGTCACCATCGCCGGCCTGACCGCGGCGGCGGTCGCCATCACGGTCGTCTTCTTCCCGAAGATGGAGTACCTCCCCCAGGGCAACCGCAACCTGCTGATCAACATCCTCATCCCGCCGCCGGGCCTTTCCTACGAGGAGCGCAAGGCCATCGGCGAAAAACTCTTCGACGACCTCGCCCCCCACTTCGAGGGGGAGGTCGACGGCCTGCCCCGGCTGGAGAACGTCTTCTACGTCGGCGCCGAACAGATCAGCCTCTTCGGCGCCATCGCCGAGGAGGACCAGCGGGCCCGGGAGCTGATCCCCCTGATGAGCCGGGAGGTCAACTCCTTCCCCGGGGTCTTCGGGGTCAGCCTGCAGGCGGGCATCTTCCAGGACCGCATCGGCGGCGGCCGCACCATCGACGTCGACATCAGCGGCGCCCGGATCGAGAGCCTGGTGCCTGCCTCGGGCGCCATGTTCGGCGCCGTCATGCAGGCGATCCCCGGCAGCCAGGTGCGCCCCCTGCCCTCCTTCGAGGTCCTCTACCCCGAGGTCAACCTGGTCCCCCGGCGCGACCGCCTCATCGCCTCGGGGATGAGCGCCGGAGAGCTCGGGGTCAACGTCGACGTCCTCATGGACGGCCGCAAGATCGGCGATTTCAAGGAAGAGGGGGAGAAGACCATCGACCTCGTCCTGAAGGCCCCCGAGACCGGCGCCGAGACCCCCGAGGCCCTCTACGCCACCCAGGTCGCCACCCCGCTGGGGACCACGGTCCCCCTCTCCTCGCTGGCCGAGCTGCAGCGCAGTACGGGCCTGACCCAGATCCGCCACCTGGAGCGCAAAAGGACCTTCACCCTGCAGGTGACGCCGCCGGAGCAGATGCCCCTGCAGCAGGCGATGGAGACGATCGAAGAGGAGGTCATCCCGGGGCTGGAGGAGGCCGGGCTGCTGAAGGGGCTCTCGGTGCGCCTGGCCGGCGCCGCCGACAAGCTGACCGTGACCCGCGAGGCGATGCAGTGGAACTTCCTGCTCGCCCTGGTCATCACCTACCTGCTCATGTCGGCCCTCTTCGCCAACTTCGTCTACCCGCTGATCATCCTCTTTACCGTCCCGCTGGCCGGGGCCGGCGGCTTCCTGGGCCTGAAGCTGACCAACTGGTTCATCGCCCCGCAGCCCCTCGACATCCTGACCATGCTCGGCTTCGTGATCCTGATCGGGGTGGTGGTCAACAACGCCATCCTCATCGTCCACCAGTCGTTGAACAACGTCCGCGAGCACGCCTTGGCCCACCGCGAGGCGGTCATGGCCGCCACCCGCACCCGCCTGCGTCCCATCTACATTAGCGCGACCACCTCGATCTTCGGCATGCTCCCCCTGGTGGTGGCCCCGGGGCCCGGCTCCGAGCTCTACCGGGGCCTGGGCAGCGTGGTTCTCGGCGGACTGGCCCTCTCCACGGTCTTCACCATCTTCGTCATTCCCGCCCTGCTCATGTTCTTTATCCGCATGGAGCGGACAGGGCCCCGGCAGTAGCCGCGGCCGGACAGAATAAGCTTGTTTCGGGGCGCCGAACTGTGGTCTAATTTTCCCGTTCGGCCCCGCCGGACAAGTCTCCTGTCCGAAAGGGATTCTGCCCATGTGCGCAAAAAAAGTCACCCGCCCCCGGCGGCGGCGCAAGTTGAGGCTGCGCGGGTTCAACAACCTGACCAAGACCCTCTCCTTCAACATCTACGACATCTGCTACGCCCGCGCCCCCCAGGCCCGCAAGGAGTACCTCGAGTACATCGACGAGGAGTACAACTCGGAGCGCCTGGTGCGCATCCTCACCGAGGTGTCCGAAATCATCGGCGCCAACATCCTCAACATCTCCAGCCAGGACTACGACCCGATGGGAGCGAGCGTGACCGTCCTCATCGCCGAGGAGCCGGTCGAGCCGAAACCCGAACAGGTCCTGGCACACCTCGACAAGAGCCACCTCTGCGTCCACACCTACCCGGAAACCGACTCCCGGCTCGGCATCTCCACCTTCCGGGCCGACGTCGACATCTCGACCTGCGGCAAGATCAGCCCCCTCAAGGCCCTCAACCACCTCATCGAGTCCTTCGACTCGGACATCGTGCTGATGGACTACAAGGTGCGGGGCTTCACCCGGGACGTGAGAGGGACGAAGCACTACATCGACCACAAGGTACACTCCATCCAACAATTCATCAAGAAGTCGATCCTGGATCGCTACCAGTGCGTGGACATCAACATCCACCAGGAGAACCTCTTTCACACCAAGATGCTGCTGCGCGAACTCGACCTGGAAACCTACCTCTTCTCCACCGCCGCCACCGACTTTTCCGACGCCGAAAAAGCGCGGGTCAAAGAGAACCTGCGGCGGGAGATGACGGAGATCTTCTACTCCAAGAACATCTACTGAAACCGGGTGATCGACCGAAGAGGAGCGAGATGACAGGCAGAGCCGGCCGGAACCGGAGACCTCCCGAGAAAAGCCCGAAGACCCCGAGCGACGGAGACGACGTCTATGACACTGACCTTGCGCAAGCCCCTGGCCGCCCTTCTAGCCGCCCTTCCCCTTCTGCTCGGAGCCTGCACGGGGGCCAAGATGCTCGGCAACCCTGAGAGCCCCTACCCTCCGCCCCGAGCGCCCGTGGTGGGGGACATCCTGCACCTGGCCACCGGCACCTACGTTTCGGAGGAGGCGATGCTCGCCGCGGTGACCGGCCCCCGCATCGTCTACGTGGGAGAGACCCACGACAACCCCGCCTCCCACCGCCTCGAGGTGACCGTCCTGAAGGCCATGTCCGAGCGCCACCCGGGCCGGGTCGCACTCGGCATGGAGATGTTTTCCCCCGCCATGCAGGAGACCCTCGACAGCTGGCTTGCCGGGGACCTGGACGACAAGACCTTTTTGAAAAAGACCCGGTTCGACCAGTCGTGGAACTTCGACCAGTACAAGGGCCTACTGCTCTTTGCCAAACGAAACGCCATCCCGATCGTCGCCCTGAACGCCGAAAAGGAGCTCCGGATGGCGGTCAGCCGAACCGAGTTCGCCGACCTGCCGGAGGAGCAGCGCGCGCAGTTGCCCGAAATCGACATGAACGACCCCTACCAGAAGGCGATGGCCGAGGCGGTCTTCGCCGGACACGACGGGGGAGAGGCCATGCGGGGCGGCTTCCTGCGGGTGCAGACCCTGTGGGACGAGACCATGGCCGAGAGCATCGTCCGTTTCCTCAAGGACCGCCCGGACGACGACTGGCGCATGGTCGTCGTCGCGGGGGGGAACCACATCCGCCACGGCTACGGCATCCCCCGCCGGGTCTTTCGGCGCCTGCCCGTCTCCTACACCTCGGTCGGCTCCAGGGAAATTGAAATCCCCGAGGAGAAAATGGCTCGGTTCATGAAAGTGAAGGTCCCTGACTTTCCCATGCCCGCCTACGACTATCAGGTGATGACGCGATACGAAAGCCTCGAAATGGAGAGGGTCAAACTGGGAGTGATGCTCAAGGAGGAGGACGGAAAAGTGCTGGCCAAAATGGTCATGCCGGACTCCAACGGCGCCCGGTCGGGACTCGAGAAGGGGGACGTGCTGGTCAGCTTCGACGGCGTCGCCATCGAAGACAGCTTCGACCTGATCTACGAGGTCAAGCAGAAGCGCCCCGGAGACGGGGGCACCCTGGTCATCGAAAGGGAAGGAGAAGAGATGTCCCTGGAGGTGACCTTCGAGAAGGATGCCGGCCAGGGGCACCACCAAGGGATGAAAAAGTAGACCGACGCCTGGATACGGAAAAAGCCGCTTCGAGAATCTCGAAGCGGCTTTTTTTCGTTTCATCCGGGGATTTCTCCCCGCGTGACGCCGCCGGAGCGGCGTAAACTTTTCGAAAAACAGGCGGGCGAAATCCGCCGGCAGCAAGCTTTCTGTTCGAAACAGGAACGGGGGCCGCGCCCCCTCCCGCCCGCTCTAAAGGGTGGAGTCGGCAGTCCCGCCAGAAGCTTCGGCGCTGGCCCCGGCCTCCTCGCCCAGCCCCTGCTCCGCGTCGACGGCTTCGGGCCCGGTCCGCTCCGGAACGGGCTCGCTGGCCGCGGGAACGGCGGAGCCCGGCTCGACTTCGATTTCACCAGAGGCCTCGGCGACCGCGGTGGCCGCCGCCGGGGAGGGGGCGATTCGGTCGAGTTCGGCAGGCTCGATAAGAGCTCCCATCAACTGCTGCTGCCTGGCCGGGGTCATGCCCCTCATCAGCTGTTCCTCGAGGGACTGGGAGGCGTGCTCGAAACCGAGACCGGAGAGGGCCAGGATGTCCCGGGCCGCTTCCGTCACGCCGATCTCTTCGCGCTCCCCGCCTTCCCGGCCGTGGCGGGCGAGGATCTTCTGGGCCTGGTAGATGCTCGCGGTCAGCTGCCGGCTGACCGTGGTCGCCTCTTCCGCCCTGGCGTCGTCGACTTCCACCGAGAAGACCAGTTCCCGGGACAGGGGCAGGACGTCGAACAGGTCGAACAGGCAGATGTTCGCCTCGCCCCTCTCGTTCAATTCGACCCGGTGCGGCACTCCCATGCTCGTCACCTGCAGGGGCTGGCCGGCCAGGGCCGTCTCGATGGACTCGATCCTTTGGTCCTGGACCTCCTCCATCTGCGAGGCCAGTTCCAGCTTTTTGCGGGAGGCGGACTCGATATTCAGGAACGGGTTGATCCCGGCAAAGCCGGCACTGAGCGCCCCATCGGTAAAGCTGTTGGGCAACAGCCCGAGCAGCGCAACGTCGACAACGTTTATCACCACTCCCCCGACAATGGAGATCACCCCGAAGGGCAGCTCGTAGACTTCGCGCAGCACCTGGTAGGGAGTGAAGGCCTCGTAGACCTGGGTGTTGGTCAACTCCTGGATCTGGATGGTATTGGTCTCGGTCGCCTTGACTCTGAGCATGTCCCGGGAGAGGACCTGGCCCTGGTCCAGGGACAGGTTCAGCTGCCGGGAAACGGGGACCCGGTTGACCTTGTGAGACGCTACGGTTTCCTCGGGCAGGTGGTTGGCGCAGCCGGCGAGCAACAGGGCGGCGACCAACAGTGATGCGCTTGCTCTGAACATGAAACGATCCTCCTTTTTAGAGAGAAGATAAACGCGATGGGACAATGCCCGGCGAACGGGCCGCCTGCGACCAGGGGGCACGGTTTCGGTCCGCCGAGCCCCGGGAAGGGGTGCGAGGCTTCGCGCCGCCGCGGAAGCAACCCTTATCATTAGAACTTGGCGCCTGTCAACCTTCGATGCTCCCGGGATCCAGGTACTGCACATTCCACGCCAGCGTTTTCCCGTAGCGCCCCCCATCCGGCAGCGGCCCCATAACCGGGCTATCGCTCGCTCCCCGGCGCGGCCGCACCCTGGCGCCTGCCCGCGAGGGGGTGACAAAAAAAGCCGCTTCAACGATCTGAAGCGGCTTTTTGCGGGATGAATCGGAAACGGGGTCAGGCTTTGCCGGCGCTGCCGAGCACGGCCTCGTTCTTATGCTTGATGAGCTCGACCAGTTCCTTGCGGGCCGCGCCGAGATACTTGCGGGGATCGAACTCGCCGGGATGGGCGGCCATGTACTCGCGCACCTTGGCGGTGACGGCGAGCCGGCCGTCCGAATCGATGTTGATCTTGCACACGGCGCTGGCGGCGGCACGGCGCAGCTGCTCTTCGGGCACCACGACGGCCCCTTCCATCTTGCCGCCGTACTGGTTGATCAGCTGAACGTACTACTGGACGACGCTCGATGCGCCGTGCAGGACGATGGGAAAGCCGGGGAGGCGCTTCTGGCACTCCTCGAGGATGTCGAAACGCAGGGGCGGCACCTCCTCGCCTTCCTGCAGCTTGAACTTGTAGGCGCCGTGGCTGGTGCCTATGGAGATGGCGAGGGAATCGACGCCGGTCTTCTTGACGAAGTCCTCGACCTCCTCGGGCTTGGTGTAGGTGGACTCCTCGGCCTGGACATCGTCCTCGATGCCGGCCAGCACCCCGAGCTCGCCCTCGACGGTGACGTCGAACCGGTGGGCGTACTCGACGACCCGCTTGGTCAGGGCGACGTTCTCGTCATACGGAAGGTGGGAGCCGTCGATCATCACGGAGGAAAAGCCGTTGTCGACGCAGCTCTTGCAGATCTCGAAGGAGTCGCCGTGGTCGAGGTGCAGGCAGACGGGGATCTGGGAGCCCATCTCACGGGCCATCTTCACGGCGCCCATGGCCATGTAGCGCAGCATGGTGGCGTTGGCGTACTCGCGGGCCCCCTTGCTCACCTGGATGATGACCGGGGAGCTGGTCTCGGCGCAGGCCGTGACGATCGCCTGCAGCTGCTCGAGATTGTTGAAGTTGTAGGCCGGGATGGCGTAGCCGCCACCGACCGCCTTGGTGAACATTTCCCGGGTGTTGACCAGACCCAGGTCGCTGTAGTGAACCGTGTCTCCCATGTGACGACCTCCTGTCGGGGTGATGAAATAGCGTGCCTGCGGCCCTCGCGGACCGGGTTATTAATAGCAATTCATTGCCCCCAAGTCCAGCCTAAAGTCACCCCCCGAAATGCGAAAGGCCGGTCGCGGGGACCGGCCTTTCGGCTTGAACAAAATATCTTTCGAGCGGGGTGTATTAATCGCGACGCATCATGCGCATTTTCTTGCGCAGACGGCGCTGGGCCTCCTTCTCCTTGCGCTTGCGCTTGACAGAGGGCTTTTCGTAGAACTTGCGCTGCTTCATTTCACGAAACAGCCCCTCCTGCTGCAGCTTACGCTTGAGAACCCGGATGGCCTTCTAGACGTTGCCGTCGATGACCTGGATTTCCACGGACGAATCACCTCGCTTTCGCTTCCATATCGGACCCCCGCGAACCTGACGATCCGCAAGGGCAAGTTGGCACCCTAATTCATTCCCGGCCGAAGGTCAAGAATTTTCTTCGACCTAAAGCCGGGCCGTAAACAGGGCCACCCGGATGCCGCCGTTGACCAGCGCGGCGCGCTTGGCCAGAGTCAGCCCCGTGGCCTCGGCCAGTCTTCGATCCGGGCAGAGCAGGGCGCCCCGCCACCCGCCGAAAGCCTGCCGGTAGACCTGGCCCAGAGTGCGGAACAGGGGGCGGAGATCGCTGTCCCGTTCGAGGCGTTCGCCGTAGGGCGGATTGCACAGCACCAGCCCCGGCCCGGGGGAAGGCTTCAGGCTGGACAGGTCGGCAACTGCGAGTTCCAGCTCCTGCGCCACCCCCGCCCGCGCGGCGTTGCGGGAGGCCGCCGCCACCGCGCCGGGGTCGGAATCCGAACCCCGCAGGGCCACTTCAACGTTGCGCTCCGCCCGTGCGGCCTCGGTCGACAGCGCTTCCCAGAGCCCCGGACGGTAGCGGGGCCAGCCCTGGAAGGCAAAAACCCGCCGCGCCCCCGGAGCCCGGTTCCCGGCGATCAGGGCCGCTTCAACCAGGAAGGTCCCCGAGCCGCACATGGGATCGACCAGGGGGCGCGTCCCGTCCCAGCCGAGCTGCAGCAGGATGCCCGCCGCGAGGGTCTCGCGCAGGGGGGCCGAAGCCCCCTCTTCGCGGTAGCCGCGCCGGGGGAGCAACTCCCCCGAGCTGTCGACGGAGAGGGTGCAAAGATCGTCCTGGAAACGGGCCAGGACCAGCTGCTCCGGGCCGTCCCCAGGAGGCCCCGGCCGGCCCAGCGCCCGGTCGGCGGCATCGGCCAGGGTTGCGGCGATGCGCCCGGTGTGACCCAGGCGAGAGGCGTGGCTGGCGGCCCGGACCCGAGTCCGGGTGCCGGGGCGGACGAATTTCCCCCAGGGCAGACGCACGCCGCCCTGAAACAGACCGGGAAAATCGCGGGCCTTGACCTGCCCCAGGCGGACCACAACCCGGCTCGCGGTGCGCAGCCACAGGTTGGCCAGGTAGATCTCCCGAAGCCCTCCGGAGAACTCCACCCCGCCCGGCACCGCCCGCACCGCCTCCATCCCCAGGGCGGAAAGCTCCCCTGCGCAGACCTCCTCCAGACCCGGGGCGGTGACGGCAAAAAGCTCTTCTGTGGTTCGTTTCACGACATCTCCTCTTCCCGGCCGCCGGCATCGAACCCTCCGCCGAACCGCGGCGGGGCGATCCTAGCACAGGGCCGCCCCTCCATGCAATCTGGGAGCGGGTGGAAAAAGCGCTGGAAATTCAAGAGGATTACTGGTACAAGTTTAACATCACCGAGGGGACCCGCCCATGGATGTGGACATCGACTGGAACTACCTTCTGGAACGCCTGGAGCGCCTGCTCGACATGGGCGAGGAGCACCTCTCCCGCCAGCTGGCCGAGTGGGAACCCGACCCGGAGGCTTTCCGCCAGCACTACGCCTTTCGCTGGCAAAGGGACGAACCGTCGGGCTTCTTCACCGAGGTGACCAGCCCGGACATCCCAGACCTCGCCGACCTGCTCGGCATCGACGACGCTTTGAAGCGGATGCGCCGCAACACCCTGCAGTTCGTCCGGTCCCTGCCGGCCAACAACGTTCTGCTGTGGGGGGAGCGCGGCGGCGGAAAGTCCTCGGCGGTCAAGGGCATGCTCGGGGAGTTCGGGAAGCAGGGACTGCGCATGGTGGAGGTTCGCAAGGAGGACTTCTTCCAGCTCCCCGAAATCACCGCCTGGCTCCGGCAGCTACCCTACCGTTTCATCCTGTTCTGCGACGATCTCTCCTTCGGCGAAAACGAGGTCGCTTACCGGGAACTGGAAACCCTTCTGGAGGGAGGCCTCGAGGCCCGACCGGACAACGTGCTGGTCTACGCCACCAGCAACAGCCGCCACCCGGTGCCCGAGCGCCCGGCGGAGAAGACCGGGGGCGCGGAGATCCGCCCCGAGGAGGAGGCGGCCGAGAAGCTTCCCCTGGCCGACTGCTTCGGCGTCACCCTCGGCTTCCACCCGATGGATCAGGCGACCTACCTGGCCATCACCCGCCACCTGGCGCGCAAGCGGGGCCTCGCCCCCGGCCGGGAGCAACTGGAGCGCGAGGCCCTGCACTGGGCCCGGGATCGCGGGGCCCGCTCGGGGCGGGTGGCCCGCCAGTTAATCGACGACCTTGCCGGGCAGCTGGCCCTCAGAGGGGCCGCCTCGAAGGACCCGGCCTGACCCGCCGCCTCTGGAGCGAAAAACAAAAGAACCGATGGGCCCCATTCCCTTCCGCCGACGGAGAGCGAACGTCCATGCAGTACCTCAAATATTTCAAGCCGAAGCAGAAGATTCTCCTGCGCCCCTTCGGCCCGACCCTGCCGCCGCGACGCTTCGAGGTTCTCACGGCCTATTTCCAGGGACACGGGCCGAGCTACTTCGACCTCGCCCTGCCGTATCGCACTCCCGAGGGGGAGCACTACCCCTTCACCCCGGGCATGCCCTTTGAAATTCTCTCCGACGCCATGGGCCTGGGCATCCGCCTGACCGGGCGTTTTCGGGAGATGCGGGGCACCGACCTCCTCCGCGTCGAGATCAACGATGACCTGGAGGTCTTCCAGCGCCGCTCTCAGCAACGGGTGGAGACCAGCACCGGCCTTCAGTTCACCCGGGGGCAGGGCAAGCTGCGCTCCTTCAGGGACCAGTGGCAGCGCAACATCCACATTTTGGAGACCAAACCCGACCTGTCCCAGTTGCCGAGCTTTCCCGACTGCCGGGTGAACCTCAGCTCCAGCGGAATCCGCTTCAGCATCAAGACCCCCGCCGAGGCGGCAGACCTGTGCCTGCTCCTGCTCGACCTGCACGACCGATGCCCGCCGGTGTGCGCCCTGGCCGAGGTCGTCTGGACGGGAGATGCGGACGAGGAGGGGAGGCGTCCGACCGGCATGCAGTTCATCAACATCCTCGAGTCGGACCAGGAGCGGATCGAGAGCTTCGTGCGCCGAAACGCCCAACAAGGAACCGGAGAGGGGAACCGCGGAAGCCTTCCCATCTGAGCCGCGGACTGCCCGAATGGGCACCCGGCCCGGTCATCCGGCAGCTCCCTCAGGCCCCTGCGCCCTCAGGAAAAGTCGCCCGGCAGGGGCTCGCAAGAGGGTTCCATCCCGCCTCGGCGCAGCCGCTCCAGGAATACGCCCCGGGGCATCTCCCGGGCACCGAGGGAGAAGAGGTGGGCGGTCGGCAGCTGGCAGTCTAGCAGTTCGAACCCCCGCTCCGCCAGGTGCCGGGCCAGCGCCACGAAGGCGACCTTTGAAGCGTTGGTGATCGAGTGGAACATCGACTCGCCGAAGAAGAAGCGTCCCAGGCAGACCCCGTACAACCCCCCGACCAACTCCCCCTCCCGCCAGCACTCCACCGAATGGGCGTAGCCCAGCTCGTGCAGCCGTCCGTAAGCGGCCTCCATCTCCGCGGTGATCCAGGTCCCCTCCAAATCCGAGCGCGGCGCCGCGCAGGCGCTGACGACCCGGGCGAAGGCGCGGTCGAAGGTAACGGCGAACTCTCCCCGGCGCAGGACCCTGGCCAGGCTTCGGGAGACCTGCAGGTCGGACAGTTCAAGAACGCAGCGGGGATCGGGGGACCACCAGAGAACGGGGTCGCCTTCGTTGAACCAGGGGAAAACGCCGGAGGAATAGGCCAGAAGCAGCCACGGCGGAGAAAGGTCTCCGCCGACCGCGAGCAGGCCGTCGGGCTCGGAGAGGTCCGGGGGTGGAAAGCGAAGCTGTTGGCTCAGTCGAAAAACCGGCACGGGCAGTCTCGGGGGCCGCGATGACGTGGATCGCCGGGCGGGAAAGGAACTAGTCGTAGTTGAGTTCCAGCCTGCCGCCGCGCAGGCCGATCCGCACCCGGCCGCCGCCGTCCAGGCGGCCAAACAGGATCTCGGAAGCGACGGCGTCGCCGATCTCGGCCTGGATGAGGCGGGCCAGGGGACGGGCGCCGAAGACGGGGTCGTAGCCCCTCCGGGCCAGGTCGCGGCGGGCGGCGGGGGACAGGACCAACTCAACCTTTTTTTCCTGAAGGCGCCCGCGCAGCTCGGCGACAAACTTGTCCACCACCTGCACCATGACCTCCTCGCTAAGGTGAGAGAAAGGGATGACGGCGTCGAGGCGGTTGCGGAACTCGGGGGAGAAGGTTTTCTCCACGGCCTGCTTCGGCGAGGACGGAGGGCTGTCGCCGAAGCCGATGAGGCTGGTGCTCATTTCCCGGGCGCCGGCGTTGCTGGTCATGATCAGCACCACGTTGCGGAAGTCGGCCCGCTTGCCGTTGTTGTCGGTCAGGGTGCCGTGATCCATGACCTGGAGCAGGATGCTGAACAGGTCGGGGTGAGCCTTCTCGATCTCGTCGAGCAGAAGAACGCTGTAGGGGTGCTTGACCACCGCGTCGGTGAGAAGCCCCCCCTGCTCGAAACCGACATACCCGGGAGGCGCCCCGATCAGGCGGGCCACCGAGTGCTTCTCCATGTACTCGCTCATGTCGAAGCGCAGGAACTCCACCCCCATCTGGGCCGCCAGCTGGCGCGCCACCTCGGTCTTGCCGACACCGGTCGGGCCGGTAAAGAGGAATGAGCCTACAGGCTTCTCCGGATCCCCCAGGCCCGCCCGGGCGCGGAGAATCGAGCGGCACATGGCCTCGATGGCGGCGTCCTGGCCGAACACCATCCGCTTGAGGTCGCGGTCGAGGCTTTTCAGGCGCCTCCGGTCGGAGCGCGAGACGCTGCGGGCCGGAATCCGGGCCATCCTCGCCACCACCTTTTCCACCTCGGCCACCCCGACGGTCTTCTTGGCCCCCGGGCGCAGGCGCAGGTAGGCCCCGACCTCGTCGAGCACGTCGATCGCCTTGTACGGCAGGTGTCGGGAGGTGATGTGCCGGGCGGAGAGTTCGGCGGCGGCGCGCAGGGCCGCCTCGCCGTAGCGCACCCCGTGATGATCCTCGTAGCGGCTCTTGAGCCCCTGAAGGATCTCCACCGTTTCCTCCACGCTCGGCTCCAGGACGTCGATCTTCTGGAAGCGCCGGGAGAGAGCACGGTCTTTGTCGAACAGGTTCTTATACTCTTCGTAGGTGGTGGAGCCGATGCACCGCAGCTCTCCCATGGCCAGGACCGGCTTGAGGATGTTGGAGGCGTCGAGAGAGCCCCCGCTGGTGGCGCCGGCCCCTACGATGGTGTGGATCTCGTCGATGAGCAGGATCGCCCCGGGCTTCTTGGCGAGGGAGGCCATAACCGCCTTGAGCCGCTCCTCGAAATCGCCCCGGTACTTGGTCCCGGCCAGCAGCGCCCCCATGTCCAGGGCGAAGATCTCGCTCTCGCCGAGGGCATCGGGCACTTTCCCCTCGTGAAGCATCAGGGCCAGGCCCTCGGCGATGGCGGTCTTGCCGACCCCCGGCTCGCCGACGTAGATCGGGTTGTTCTTGCGCCTGCGGCACAGCACCTGGACGGTCCGCTCCAGCTCCGCGCTGCGGCCGATGAGGGGGTCGATCTTCCCGGCGGCGGCGCGCTCCAGCAGGTTGACGGTATAAGAGGCAAGGGGGTCGCGGGCCGGGGCGCCCTTGGCGTCTTCCTGCCCTTCCTTCTCCCCCGGGGAGGGGCGTTCCTCCTCCGGGCCGGCGACCTTGGCCACCCCGTGAGAGATGTAGTCGAGCACGTCGAGCCGACTGATCCCCTGGCCCTGGAGAAAATGGGCCGCGTGGCTGTTCGCCTCCTCGAGCATCGCCGCGAGAACGTCTCCCACGGTGATGTTCTTCTTGCTGGCGGCCTGCATGTGCATCACCGTGCGCTGCAGCATCCGCTGCAGCCCGACGGTCTGCTCCGGAACCTGCTCCTGGCTCTCCCCCGGGACGCTCTCGAGATGCTCGGAGAAGTAATCCTCGAGGGTGCCGCGCAGGGCCTCGAGATCGCCGCCGCAACTGCGAATGACGTCCTGCCCCTGTTCCTCGAAAAGCATGGCGTAAAGGACGTGCTCGGTGGTAAGGTACTCGTGGTGGCGGCGCTGGGCCTCCCGCACGGCGAGGGAAAAAGCGATCTGAACTTCCTCGGTAAACATCAATAAGCCTCCCTCAGGCCTCTTCCAGGGTGCAGCGCAGGGGAAAGCCCTCTTCCTTGGCCAGGGACCTGACCCGGACCGCCTTGGTCTCGGCGATCTCGTGGGGGTAGATTCCGCAAACCCCCATCCCCTTGACATGAATATTGAGCATGATCCGGTTGGCCTCGGGGGGGGACTTTCGGAAGACGGTCTCCAGCACCTGCACCACGAACTCCATGCTCGTGTAATCGTCGTTGTGCAACAGCACTTTGAATAGAGGGGGCCTGGCGGTCCGGGTCCGGCTCTCTTCCTGGACCCCGGTCTCCCCGGATGGCAACTGTTTGCTCACCGCTGATCGCTCCTTGCTGACGATGGTTTGGCGTTCATCCTAGCACACCTTCAAGCCGAGTTCCAAGAGACGCGCGCCCGGGATGTCCCTGTGCTATAATTTATTTTTTCGATTTCGGGCGGTCCCGCCGGGCGGCCCGACACAACAGGAGGGGAATGACATGAACGATTGGCAATCAGGCAGCAGCGGCGACCAGCTGGAAGACAAGGTCGTCGATATGGTCAAGCGGATGAAGGACGGCAAGGGGCCGCCGCCGAAAGCACTGCTCCTCTTTCTGCTTCTGGCGCTGCTCGTCTTCGGCATCAGCGGCAGCTTCTACAAGGTGGATACCGAGGAGACCGGGGTGGTGCTTCGCTTCGGCCACTTCAGCGGCTTCGCAGAGCCGGGCCTTCACTTCAAGCTCCCCCTCGGCATCGATCGGGTCTACCTGGTCCCGACCGGCCGGGTGCTCAAGGAGGAGTTCGGCTTCCGCACCGTCTCTCCCGGAGTGCGTTCCTCCTACACCAAGCGCGGCCTCGAAGAGGAATCCCTGACCCTGACCGGGGACCTCAACGTCAGCGACGTGGAGTGGATCGTCCAATACCAGGTCGCCGACCCTCACAAGTTCCTGTTCCGCGTCAAGGATCCCCGGCAGACGATCCGCGACATCTCCGAAGCGGTGGTGCGCAGGGTGGTCGGCAACTCGAACGTCACCGAAGTGCTGACAACCGAGCGGGCCCTGCTGGCCGGTGCGATAGAGAAGGATCTGCAGTCGATCCTCAACGAGTACGATATCGGGGTACGCATCGTCACCGTCAAGTTCCAGGACGTCAACCCCCCCGACCCGGTCAAGGCCGCCTTCAACGAGGTCAACGAGGCCGAGCAGCAGAAGGAGAGCCTCATCTTCCAGGCCCGCGAGCAGTACAACCGCGAGGTTCCCAAGGCCCGCGGCGTCGCCCGCAGCCGCATCCTCCAGGCCGAAGGCTACGCCGTGGAGCGGATCAACCAGGCCAAGGTGGAGACGAGCCGCTTTACCGCCCTGCTGGGGGAATACCGCAAAGCCCCCGAGGTGACCCGCAAACGCCTCTACCTTGAGACCCTCGAGGAAATCCTGCCGCGCCTCGAAGAAATCTACGTCATGGACGATGCCGGGACGGGCGCCCTGCCCCTGCTCCCCCTGCGAACCGAGAGAAAGGGAGAGAGCAAATGAAAAAGCCGTTTCTGATCGTTATCATATTCGCCCTGATTCTGATAGCCAAGGGAGGGCTCTTCGTCATCGGCGAAGGGGAGCAGGCCCTGGTGACCCAGTTCGGCAAGCCGGTCGGCGGGGTGAGCCTGGCCGGGCTGCACTTCAAAATCCCCCTGATCCAGGACGTGCACCGCTTCGAGCGCCGCATCATGAAATGGGACGGCGACCCCAACCAGATTCCGACCAAGGACAAAAAGTACATCTGGGTCGACACCACCGCCCGCTGGCGCATCTCCGACCCGTTGCTCTACTTCAAGACCGTGGCCACCGAGGCGGGAGGCCAGAGCCGCCTGGACGACATCATTGACTCGGTGGTGCGCGACGCGGTCTCCGGCCACCTCCTGGTGGAAATGGTCCGGGGCTGGGACTACAAGGCTCCCGAAGGGGCCAGAGAAGAGATCGAGGTCGAGGGGGAGACCATCGCCCCCTCCTCCCTCGCCGGCCGGGAGGAGATCCTCAACGGCATCCTCGAGAAGGCCCGGGCCAGCACCCCCGAGTACGGCATCGACCTCATCGACGTGCAGATCAAGCGCATCAACTACGTCGAACAGGTCCGCCAGCGGGTCTACGAGCGGATGATTTCCGAGCGCAAGAAGGTGGCCGCCGAGTACCGCTCCGAGGGGGAGGGGGAAAAGGCCGACATCCTCGGCCAGATGCAGAAGGAACTCAAGACGATCGAGTCGGAGGCCTACCGCCAGAGCGTGGAGATTCGCGGACAGGCCGACGCCGAAGCCGCCTCCATCTACGCCGACGCCTACGGAAAGGATCCCGAGCTCTACGCCTTTTTGCGCACCCTCGAGGCCTACCGCAAGGCGGTGGGGGAGAACGCCCGCCTGGTCCTCTCCACAGACTCGGAGTTCTACCGATTCCTGAGCGAGGCCCGCTAAGGGCGCTCCTGCGAGGGAAGGGGTGACAGCCCATGCCCCGGTGGTGTATTCTTATAGCGTTATGCCTGCCTTGAACACATTTTCGTCCCCATTCGTCCGGGGCCCCATGGGCCCCGGACGATCCGCCCTTCTGGGACTGCTGTTTCTGCTGACGGTCCTTCTTCCGGCTCGCGGCGAGGCCTTCTGCTTCGAAGAGGCCGGCGAGATGTACGACGTCCCCCCCGGCCTGCTCTGGGCCATCGCCAAGGTCGAGTCGGGATTCGACCCTCTCGCAGTCTGCGTCAACCGCAACGGCTCGGTCGATTTCGGAGTGATGCAGATCAACTCCTGCTGGGAGGGGCAGATCGATCCCCAGACCTGGGACAACCTGGAAGACCCCTGCACCAACGTCAAGGTCGGCGCCCGGATCCTCGCCGAGTGCATCGACCGGCTCGGCTACACCTGGGAGGGGATCGGCTGCTACAACGCGATCAGCACCGACAAGCGGGCCGCCTATGCCCGCAAAGTGCTCGACGTGGTGCAGCAGATGCGCCAGCAAACCGCCCGCCAGAACGACCAGCCGTAAGGCCCCGACCGCGCCGCCCCCAACGGAAAGCATTGACACCTTCTCAGGATTAGGGGTATTAAAAGGAGTGATTTGTAATGAAGACCACCCTTTTTCTGCGAGGAGGCGGGAATGAATCCCCAAGATCTTGAAATCGCCACTCAACTGGCCGGAGCCGCCGGGCTTCTGATTTTCCTTCTTCCCCTGATCGGCACCTTTCTCCTTCTGCTCCTGCTGCTCGCCGCCTGGCGAGTCGCCAAGTGGACCCGCTCCACACGCGAAGCCCTCGACGTGCTGAACGGCAAGTTCGACCAGCTTCTGGCGGCGGTGGAACAGGAGCAGGCCGTGGCCCCGTCCCTGACTCTGCCCCCCCTTGCGACGATGGAAGAAGCCCCCGCTGCAGCAGCAACCGGGGAAGAAAACTTCACTTTCGAGGCGGGCCCAGAACCGGTCTACGCAGAGGCCGCTCCGGAGCCGACTCCCGAAGAGAACGAGGAGGGGGGCGCCGAACCGCCGCCGGTTGAAGATGTCCTGCCCGGCCCCGAAGAGGAGTCGGCAGAGGAGACTCCCGCTCCCCCCGAAGACGCAGAGGAGGCCGCAGAAGAGGCGACTGCGACTGCCACCGCCCTTCGGGAGGAATCCCTCCCCGCACAGCCGTGGGAGGAGGCCGCAGAGGAAGAAGAAACCGAAGCACCGGCCGAAAGTTTCCAGCCCCCTCCCGCAGAACCTATGGCCTCCAGGTTACCCGACGACCCCCGCAAGCCCGGCGTTCACCTGGCCAGATGCGAGCAATGCGGCCACAAGCTGGCCTACAAGGAGAAAATGGTCGGCAAAAAAGTCCGTTGCCCCTCCTGCAAAGAGGCCCTCGGACTGCCCTGACTCTCCGAAGAGACCGGCACCGCCCGCGACGGCAGCCACCCTCATCCCTCTCGGCGGGAAGCCCGGCACCGGGCTTCCCGCCTTTTTACTTGCAAACCGCCCGGACTCTGGCAGAGTTTCAGTTTGAGCGAAACGCGAGCAGGGTGGAGGACCGGCGATGGAGTTATGGATCGATTACGAGTGCCCCCGTTGCAACATCACCATCCAGCGGAACCTGCGGGAACTGGCTCCGGAGCAGAACCGCCAGTGCCCTGAGTGCAATGTCCGGGCGGTCCTGACCGAAGAAGGACTGAGGGGGCTGGAAAGGTCCCTGAGAGACCTCCCCGCATCCTGAGCCGGGGGAAAAAGTTCCCCGCCTTCGTTCTCGGGGACGCTTGAACTTGAACAGGTTTTCGTCCCCGTGCTATAAGCAATCTTCGGGCGCTGGGCCTCGACGCCCCGCCCCATGCCATCGTCCAGGAGGAGATCAGCGGAATGAAACGTTTGTTGGCGGCCCTGTGCCTGATAATCCTGGCGGCAATCGCGGGCTGCAGCGAAGACGACGACCCAACCCGGCCTAACGATTTCGCAGTCCTGACCTCTCTGGCCATCGGTTCAGAAAACCTCTTCGTCGCCGGCGGCACCACCAACCAGTTCACCGCCACCGGCAACTTTTCCGGCGCCTTTACCCGGGACCTGACCGCCGAAGTCGTCTGGAACTCTTCCGACCCGACCCTGCTCTCCGTCAGCAACAGCCCTGAGACGGCGGGACTGGGCCAGGCCCTCGCACCCGGCACGGTCACGGTCAGCGCCGAGACGGAGGGGCTGAGCACTCAGCTGACCTTCATCGTCACCGACGCCGCACTGGCCTCCCTCACCGTCTCGCCAGACCAGGCCGACGTCACGGCTGGTCTGAACGTCCAGTTCGAGGCCACCGGAACCTTCGATGACGGATCGGCCCAGGAACTCCGCCGGGACGTCAACTGGTCATCCGCCGACGCGGCGGTGGCCACGATCAGCAACGCCACCGGCAACGAAGGCCTGGCCACCGGGGTCGCCGAAGGGTCCACGGCGATCATCGCCGCCTTCGCGGGCCTCAGCGCCGAAGCCGGCCTGATCGTAAGCGCCGCCGTTCTCGATTCGATCGCCATCACCCCCGTCGACCCGGAGCTCGCCGCCGACACCAGCCTGGAACTGACCGCCACCGGGACTTTTTCCGACGGCTCCACCTCCGACCTCACCGAGGAGGTGCTGTGGTCGAGCGATGACGAATCGATCGCCACGGTCAGCAACGATGCCGGCGACGAAGGCCTGGCCCGAGGCCTCTCGGCCGGGGACGCCACCATCGAAGCCGAGTTCCAGGACATCATCGCGGAGGCCGACCTGTCCGTCACCGACGCCTTGCTCGAGGAGATCGAGATCGAACCGGAGGATCCGACCATCGAGGTCGGCGCCCGTCAGCAGTTCACCGCCACAGGGACCTTCTCCGACAACACCACCCAGGACATCACCCGGGACGCGAACTGGAGTTCGGACGACGAAGATGTCGCCACGGTCAGCAACGACAGCGACAGCAAGGGGCTGGCCCGGGGACTGGACGAGGGAGAAGCATTCATCGAGGCCTCCAAGAGCGGAATCAGCGCCTCGACCGAACTCACCGTCGAATAACAATAAGGCGGCGCCCCTGTGACAGGCCGCCTCCTGGAGAAGACCGCATGATCAGAAGACTCGCGCTGCCGCTGGGCGTTCTCTGCCTGACCCTGTTCGCCGCCCCCGCCCTGGCGGGCGAGGAGGGACCCTATATCGGGGCCCATTTCGGTGCCCTGCTCCTCGACGAGGCTGAAAACACGGGGAGAGGCGACTCTTTCCACCTCGATTTCGATCCAGGAACCCTCTACGGAGGAGCCTTCGGCTACGACCTCGGGGAGAACCACCCCCGGATCGGACGCGGCCGGGTCGAACTGGAAGTCAGTTCTGGCCAGAGCGACCTCAAGGAGGCCCACTTCCTGGACGGCAAGGTCGATGCCGAAGGAGACATCTCGGCTCTCTCCTTCATGCTCAACACGGTCGGAGAAAGCCGCAACGACTCGGCCTGGACCCCCTTCATCGGCTTCGGATTCGGCTACGCCCTCGTTTCCCTCAACAACGCCCGGGCCTCCGGACAGCCCCTGGCGGACGACGAGGACGGGGTCTTCGCCTGGCAGGCCCTGGCCGGGATCAGCCTGGCCATGCACCGCCTCGTTAACCTCGACTTCGCTTACCGCTACTTCTCCGCCGTGGAGCCCGAGTTAAAAGACGCCACCGGGGAAACGTTCGAATCAGAGTATTCCAGCCACAGACTCTCTCTCGGCCTGCGGGTCGGGTTCTGAAAGAACGTCCCCCGCGTCGCAAGGAGCCCCCATGAAAAACATCGTCGCCTGGCTTGAGGAGGTCGAAGAGGAAGCCGCCGCCCTCTACACTCTGGCCGCCGAAGTCTTCGCAGGAGAAGCCCGGGTCGCCGCCTTCTTCACCGGGCTGGCCGAGGAGGATAGCTGGCACCGGCAGCTGGTGCGCACCGCGGGCGCGGCCCTCGAGGGCCGGGACACCGAGACCGCCATCGTCGCCATCGACGAGCCGACCCGGGACAGCGTCGACGGCCAGATGCGCCGCGCCAAAGGGCGCCTGGCAGAGGGGAAAATGCCCCTCGAGGAGCTTCTGCAGATCATGATCGCCGTCGAGTTCTCCGAGTGGAACGAAATTTTCCTCTACGCCATGAGCACCCTGCGCGGCCGGGGCGGCCATCTTCTGGCTGCGGCCACCGAAATCGACCGGCACAAGGAGCAGATCTCCGCCTTTCTCGCCTCCCTGCCCGAAGGCGGGCGCTTCATGGACACTATCGCCCGCATGCCGCAGGTCTCCGGGACCCGCATCCTTATTGTCGAAAGGGACCCTGCAGCGGCCCGGGTGCTGCAGGCGGTTCTCGCCACCCTGGGCGAAACCGAGATCGTCGAGAGCATCCCCGAGGGGCTCGAGCGGGTCGGGCTGGAGCGCTACGACGTGGTCCTCTCCGACCTCGACCCGGACCAGAGCGAGGGACTCGAATTCTACCAGCAAGCCGTCGGCATCGACCCGAACCTGAAGTACCGCTTCGTCTTCCTGACCGCTCAAAGCCAACAAGACCCCCCGGCAATCGAGGAGGGCGCCGCCAGCGGGTTGCGCAAGCCGGCCGTGGTCAGCGCACTGCGCGGGGCGGTGGCGGGCGTCGCCCAGCGACGCCGCATCCTGCACTGAACCGGTCTTTACGAAACAGACATCCGCCATAGTCCCTGGGCCCCCGCTTCGCCCTGGAACCCCGACGTCTCCAGCAGGTGCACACCATGACCGACCTCTCGTTCCTCAATGACCTGCTGATCCTCTTCGGCATGGCCCTCGCCAACGCCTTCCTCTTCGCCCGCCTGAAGCAGTCGCCCATGGTCGGCTACCTGGCCACCGGCATTCTGATCGGACCCTACGGCCTGCACCTCATCGAGGGCGTCCACGAGGTGGAAGTGATGGCCGAAATCGGTGTCATCCTGCTGCTGTTTACCATCGGGCTGGAATTCTCTTTTTCCCGCATCCTGCGCATCAAGGGCCTGCTGCTGCGCTGCGGCACGGTGCAGGTCCTGCTCACCGCCCTGATCGTATTCGCCGGCGCCCGCCTGGCCGGGCTGCCCTACGAAACGGCCGGCGCCCTCGGCATGGCCCTGGCTCTCTCCTCCACAGCCATCGTCCTCAAGCTCCTTCTGGAGGGGGGTGAAATCGACACAGCACACGGCCGCACCTGCCTGGCCATCCTCCTCTTCCAAGACCTGATGGTGATCTTCTTCCTCGTCGCCCTGCCCCTGCTCGGGGGCCAGACCGAGGGCATTTCCACCCTCGGCCTGGCCAAGGCGGCGGCCCTCATGGGAGGGCTGTTCCTCTTCTCCAGGTACGGGCTCCAACCCCTCTTGCGGGGCATCATCCGCACCCGGTCGCCGGAGCTTTTCCGCCTCACGGTGCTGGCCCTGGTCCTCGGCACCGCCTGGGTAACCGCCGCCGCCGGACTCTCCCTCGCCCTCGGAGCGTTCCTGGCCGGCCTGGCGCTGGCCGAGTCCGACTACTCGCACCAGGTCCTGTCCGACGTCGTCCCCTTCAGGGACACCTTCCTGGCCCTCTTCTTCATCTCCATGGGAATGCTGGTCGACGTGCGGGTCCTGGCCGAGCAATGGCCGCTGGTCCTGGGCCTCTGCGCCCTGCTGTGCCTGATCAAGATCATCACCGGCACGGCCGCCGCTTTGGTCACCCGCTACCCCCTGCGGGCCGCCCTGCTCTGCGGACTGATCATCTTCCAGGTCGGGGAATTTTCCTTCGTTCTCATGCGGCAGGCCCTGCACCTGGGGCTGCTCGACGAGCCGATCTACCAGATGACCCTGGCGGTCATCGCCCTCTCCATGGTCGCCACCCCCCTGCTGATGCCCCGCGCCCCCGCCATCGCCGCCCGCATCGCGGGGCTTTTCGGCCGCCCCGCCGGGGAAACCTCCCCCGAGGTCAGGGAACGCACGGGCAACCTCGAGGGCCACGTCATCATCGCCGGATACGGCCTCTCGGGACGCAACATCGGAAAAGTCCTGCGCCAGATGCACCTGCCGGCGGTCCACCTTGAGATGAACGGCGAGGCGGTGCGCCGGGCGAGCAAAGCCGGGGAGTTCGTCGTCTACGGCGACGCCACCAGTCCAACCCTGCTCCAGGAGGTCGGCATCATGAGGGCCAGGGCCCCGGTGCTCGCCATCAACGACCCCTCGGCCCTGGCCCGGGCGATCCGGGCCGCCCGGGACCTCAACCCCGAACTCTATATCCTCGCCCGCACGCGCTTCGTCGCGGAACTCGACTACCTCACCTCCCTCGGCGCCGACGAGGTGGTCCCCGACGAGTTAGAGGCCAGCCTACAGCTCAGCGCCTTTCTGCTGCGCCGCTTCTCCGTCCCCGAAGGGCAGACCCTGAAGGTCCTGGCGCACCTGCGCCAGGAACACTACCAGGACCTGCGTACCCCCGCCTCCCCGCCCGCCAACCTCTCCGGCTATCTCTCGGTGCTGGAGGGGGGCAAGGTCGAGTTCCAGGCCGTTCCCGACGACTCGCCCTGCCTGCACCGCTCCCTGGCCGAAATCGACCTGCGCCGCCAGACCGGGGTCACGGTGGTCGGCGTCATCCGCCACGAGCGAACCATCTACGGCCCCGGCCCCGGACTCCACCTGGAGCCCGGCGACACCCTCATGCTGATCGGCGAACCTGAGGACGTCCTCCAGGCGCGGGAACTGCTCCACGGCCACCCCCTCTGAACCGGCGCGGCACAGAGGTGAGGGGTATTCTTGTTGACCTTTTCACCCGGAAACCCTATAAATAACAGACAGAGAATCCCCTCCCGGAAAGAAAGCTATGACGGCCGGGCCAGCGACACCGATTACATCGAGAACCGATTGAACGACTCTGAACCTCCCGGGGCCGACGGTCGGTTTTTTCCACCGGAAAAAGGACCGCGGACCCATGCCCCCTTCCACCTTCCCCGTCCCCGCACTGTTGGAACATCATTGAAACCCCTTCGGAACATAAACCTCGCCCGGGCCTACAACCTCATCCTGGTCACCCTGGTCGTGGTGGTGGCGGTGGCCATCACCAGCATCGTCTA
This sequence comes from Desulfuromonas sp., assembly GCF_002868845.1. Taxonomy (NCBI): domain Bacteria; kingdom Pseudomonadati; phylum Thermodesulfobacteriota; class Desulfuromonadia; order Desulfuromonadales; family Desulfuromonadaceae; genus Desulfuromonas; species Desulfuromonas sp. The sequence goes on along the minus strand of NZ_PKUB01000048.1, from coordinate 177,501 downwards.
CCTGAACCTGAAGAGCCAGGCGATCGCCCACTACGAGAGCATCGCCGGCGCCATCCTGGACCGGGTCTCGGCGACCCAGATCTATTTCCGAAAAAACCTGCGCCCCGAGGTGTTCGAAATCCTCGACCAGGTCGGCGACGAGGACTACTTCGAACCGGTGTGGATGTCCACCTCCTACTTCGTGCGCCACGCCGAAGCCATCTACCGGGACATCTCCCAGGAAAACATCTTTTTCCGCGAGAGCACAATCAACGCCCGCAGCCCGGACAGCGAGGCCCAGGAATTCGAACGACAGTTCATCCTGGAATTGAACCGTGACCCCGAGCTGACCGAGCGCACCGAGATCCGGACCCTGGAAGGCGAACCCTTCCTGGTCGTGATGCGCAAGGGCAAGACCCTCGAGGAGGCCTGCCTGCAGTGCCATGGCGACCCGGCGGACGCCCCCCGGGGCATGCTGCAGCAGTACGGCGCCGAGCGCAGCTTCCACCGGGAACCCGGGGAAATCGTCTCCGCCTACACGGTGCGCATCCCCCTGGCGACGGCGGTTAACGAAGCCCAGTTCTTCACCTTCAAGCTGTCGGCACTGCTGCTGGCCACCCTCGGAGGCATTTTCGCCCTCCAGTTCGCCATCAACCGCCGGCTGATCTTCTCCCCCCTGGAGAACATCCGCCAGAAGGCCAACCAGATCGCAACCGAACCGGACCGGCTCGGGGAACAGATTCCCCGCCCCTTCGTACAGGAACTGGCGGAGATGTCCGAGGCCTTCAACTCCATGTCGGCGACTCTGGGCGAGCAGCGGGACAACCTGGAGCAGCTCGTCGGGGTCCGCACCAAGCAGCTGACCAAGGTGGTCAACCGGCTGGTCGGGGACATCGAGGAGCGCAAAAAGGCAGAAACGGCCCTCGCCGCCCTGCAGCGCCAGAACGAGCTGATCCTCGACTCGGTGTGGGAGGGGATCTTCGGGCTGGACAAGGACGGCCGGGCCACCTTCCTCAACCCCGCCGCCGAAAAAATGCTGGGCTGGACGAGCGAGGAGCTCGTCGGCAAAAACATCCACGACATCATCCACCACTCCCGCCGGGACGGCTCCCCCCACCCCCGCGAGGAGTGCTCGGCCCACGCCTCCCTGGTCGACGGCCAGGTCCACCGGGTGACCGGGGAGACCTTCTGGCGCAAGAACGGCGCGAGCTTCCCCGTCGAATCGAGCTCCGTGCCGATAGTCGAAAACGGCGCCATCGTCGGGGCGGTGATCACCTTCCGGGACATCACCGACCGGCAGAAGACCGAGCACAAGATCCGCCAGCTGGCCTACTTCGACGCCCTCACCGGACTGCCCAACCGCCGCCTGCTGCGCGACCGGCTCAAGGCCCTGCTCGCCCAGGAGAGACGCACCGGCGGCCGATTCGCGGTGCTGTTCATCGACATCGACGGCTTCAAGGACATCAACGACTCCCTCGGCCACTCCAACGGCGACCGCTTCCTCCGGGTCATCGCCGAGCGCCTCAAGAAGAGCCTGCGGGACTGCGATACCCTGGCCCGGCTCGGAGGCGACGAGTTCATCCTCATCGGCCGCATCCAGACCCCCCTCGACGCCTCGGTCATCGCCCGCAAACTCCTCTTCGACCTGGCGCGCCCGGTGGAACTGGAAAACCAGGTCCTCTACAGCAGCGGAAGCATCGGCATGGCCCTTTACCCCGACGACGGCGAGGACGCCGACACCCTGCTCAAGAACGCAGACGCCGCCATGTACCAGGCCAAGGACCGGGGCAAAAACACCTACCAGTACTTCTCCGAGCAGATGACCTCCAAAAGCCTGGAGCGCCTCAACCTGGTGCGGGACATGCGCCAGGCCGTGGAGCGTGGGGAGTTTCAGCTTCACTACCAGCCCCAGATAGACCTCCGAACCCGTCAGCTGACCGGCATGGAGGCCCTGCTGCGCTGGCGCCACCCGAAAGAAGGGCTGATCGCCCCGGGGCGGTTCATTCCTCAGGCCGAGGAGAGCGGTCTGATCCTCGTTATTGGCGAGTGGATCCTGCGCACCGCCTGCGCCCAGGCCAAGTCCTGGCAGGACGCCGGCTACTCGCCCATGAAGATAGCGGTCAACATCTCCGGGCGCCAGTTCGTCCAGCCCGACTTCATCGACACCCTGGAGACGATCCTGGAGGAAACCGGGGTCGATCCCACCAGCCTCGAGCTCGAGCTCACCGAGAGCACCATCATGGAGAAAGCCGAGGAGACGATCCTCACCCTCACCGACCTGCGCACCCGGGGCATCCATCTCGCCATCGACGACTTCGGCACCGGGCACTCCTCCCTGAGCTACCTGAAGCATTTCCCCATCAACCGGCTGAAGATCGCCCAGGACTTCGTCCGCGACATCCCCGACGACACCGGAGACGCCGCCATCGTCCAGGCGACCATCGCCATGGCCCGCAGCCTCGGCATCGAGATCATCGCCGAGGGGGTGGAGACCCCGGAGCAGCGCGACTTCCTCCGCGCCCATGGGTGCCACCACATGCAGGGGTTCCTGTTCGCCCGCCCCATGCCCGCCGACAAACTCGACGCCCGGCTCTCAAAAAAATTCGCCAGACCGGCGCAGGCCGCGCCCGCCGCCCCGGCCTGAGCAAAGGTTCGGCGCAACCGTCTTCCTGCGCCGCCGGGGAACCAGGCTACGATCCTTGTCATTCCGGGCAAATACATGTTAACTTTGGTGCGGCACCCTCCACCCGAGGATTGCCGCGAAGTTACATCCCGAACCGGCCCGGAAAAAAACCATGCAAAAAGTCCTGATCATCGACGACGACCGGGCGTTCCTGAGGTTCATCGAATCCTACGTCCGGAAGCATTTCCCCGCCCTGGAGGTCTTTACCTGCGCCGACCCGGTGTGCGGCCTGGGAAAGATCTCCTCCGACCTGGCCCTGCTTCTCGTCGATCTGGAAATGCCCGGCCTGGACGGAAAAAAAATTCTCGCCTACGCGACCGGCAAAGGGCTCAGCAAAAAACGCATCATCATCCTCTCCGGCCGCGATGCCGACTACCTGCACGAGCACTTCCCGATGGGAAGCTGTCTGGCGGTGCTCAACAAGCACGAAGCGAAGCAGAAGGCCGTTCTCGACATGATCTTCAAGGCCCTGGAAAAAAAGAGCGGAAGATGAAAGACGGCTGGCCCTTCCTCTGCCCGCCCCAGGCGAAACCTCATGCCCAAAGGTGACAACGTGCCCATGCCGAGCAAGCCGACACCCAAGAGTGGCCTGGAGCGCGTCTGGAAGGCCCTCTTCTACTCCCTGAGCGGGCTGCGCCACGCCCTCACCAAGGAATCCGCCTTCCAGCAGGAATTCGTCCTGGCCGTCGTGCTGACCGCCCTCGCCCTCGCCCTGCCCCTGCCCGGCCTGCTCAAGCTGTTGCTGATCCTCTGCCACCTCGGGGTGATGATCGTGGAGCTGCTCAACAGCGGCCTCGAGGCGATCGTCGACAAGGCCTCCCCCGAGTACCACGAGCTGGCCAAGCAGGCCAAGGACATGGGCAGTGCCGCGGTCCTTCTTTCCCTGGCCGGGGCCGCCGCCACCTGGGGCTACTCCCTCATCACCCTCCTCTGACCTCAGCCTCCCCCAGCACCCCGTCGGCGAGGCGGATGTGCCCGACCTGTCTCCAGTCCGAACCGAGAAGGCGGGCCCCGGCCGCGTCCACCGCCACCGGGTCGAACCCGGCCACGATCTTTCGCGCCGGCGGATCGCAGGGCGCTACGCCGAGGTGGTGCTCGGCCAAGCCGACGCTGGCGTCGATGATGGCAAGGTCGGGTTTGCGGTAGCGGTTAAGCTCGAAGATCGACTCGTGAATCCGGGAATGAAAGGCCGACTTCTTCCAGTGCCCGCCCTGCTGGTAGTGGCTCGGCGGGGCGCAGCCGATCATGTTCTTCATGGAAAGAGTCACATCGGCCAGGGAATGGGCCTTGAGCACCGCAAAGGAAATGACGTAGCTCTCGAGGAGAATTTCGGGCAGGAACATGGAGGGGTAGACTGTGCAGGAAGGGTCCTTCAGCTCTTTGAGGGGCGCCTCGTTGAGATCGACAAGTTCCAGGCCGTAGGCCGCGGCGAGCCGGTCATAGCCGAGGATGCGAAAAATCGCCGGGGTCTCCAGGTGCAGGTCCCCGGCCCCCTCGGCGACCACGATCTCGGCGTCGGAGCAACCCCTGATCGCCCCCACCAGGGCCTCGACAGCCTCTACCGGCAGGGTCACGGGCGGCGGCGAGGCGTTGACCAGGTTGGGCTTGATGAGGATGCGCCGCTGGCCGGCCAGCACCTTCGCGGCCCCGGCCCCCTTCAGGGCGCGGGGAACGGAGCGCTCGTAACTGGTGAACTTTTCCAGGTGGCAGGGGCGGGGCATCGCTTCCTCCTTGTGCGCCGTGGGGCCATGATAGCAGAAGAACGCCCCCCTGTCCTGCCCCCTCCGCGGTTTACTTTGTCGTTCCCTCTGGTACATTTCCCCCATGGGTTTCAATCGTTTACGCCACGATAAGCGCTGACCGCCACTTTTGCACTCTCCCGGAGGGTTTGACCATGAACGAAACCGCGGGCATTTTCATCGGCCGGGGAGAGACCCCCCTTCAGCTGCTCCTCTCCCGTGCCAACCGCCACGGACTGATCGCCGGAACTACCGGCACCGGCAAGACGGTGACCCTGCAGATCCTCGCAGAGGGCCTCTCCCGGGCCGGGGTGCCGGTCTTCCTCGCCGACGCAAAGGGAGACCTCTCGGGCCTGAGCCACCCAGGCGAAGCGAAGCCGAAGCTGATCGAGAGGGCTGAGAAGATCGGGCTGGAGGGCTTCGCGCCGGCGGCGACCCCGACCCTCTTCTGGGACCTCTTCGGCGAGCAGGGCCACCCGGTACGCACCACCATCTCCGACATGGGGCCGCTGCTGCTGTCCAACCTGCTGGAGCTCAACGAGGCCCAGGAGGGGGTGCTCAACATCGCCTTCCGCATCTCCGACGAGCAGGGGCTGCTGCTGCTCGACCTCAAGGACCTGCGGGCCATCCTCTCCCACGTGGGCGAGAACGCCAAGGAGCTCACCCTCCAGTACGGCAACGTCAGCGCCGCCTCGGTCGGGGCCATCCTGCGCCGCCTTCTCGTCCTGGAGCAGCAGGGCGCCGAGCAGTTCTTCGGAGAACCGGCCCTGGAGCTGGCCGACCTGATGCGCTGCGACTTCTCCGGCCAGGGGGCGGTCAGCGTCCTCGCCGCCGACCGGCTCATGCAGAGCCCGCGCCTCTACGCCACGGCCCTGCTCTGGCTCCTGTCCGAACTGTTCGAGGAATTGCCCGAGGTCGGCGACCCGGACAAGCCGAAACTGGTCCTCTTCTTCGACGAGGCCCACCTCCTCTTCGACGACGCCCCGGAGGCCCTAGTGGACAAGATCGAGCAGGTGGTGCGCCTGATCCGCTCCAAGGGGGTGGGAATCTACTTCGTCACCCAGAACCCGCTCGACATTCCGGACAAAATCCTCGGCCAGCTCGGCAACCGCATCCAGCACGCACTGCGCGCCTACACCCCCCGCGAGCAGAAGGCGGTGCGGGCCGTCGCCCAGACCATGCGCGCCAACCCCAACCTGGAGACCGAGACCGCGATCCTCGAGCTGGGCGTCGGCGAGGCCCTGGTCTCCCTTCTCGACGAGAAGGGCCGCCCCGGCGTCGTGCAGCGGGCCCTGATCCGCCCGCCGGCCTCGCGCATGGGGCCGGCCACCCCGGAGGAACGCCGCGCGGTCCTCGGCCGCAGCCCGGTGGGGGGCCGGTACGACAAGGCGGTGGACAGGGAATCGGCCTACGAAAAGCTCTCCGCCCGGGCCGAGCAGGCGGCCGCAGCCGCCGAGAAGGCGAAGCCGGAGAAAAAGGCCGCCAAGCCGGCCCGGGGCCGCCAGGGCTACGGAGAATCGGTGACCAAGAGCGTAATGCGCAGCATCGGCAGCCAGATCGGGCGCCAGATCGTTCGCGGCCTGCTCGGCTCCCTGTTCCGAGGCCGCTAAAGCCGCCAGGGCCGCGGGGGCGACCACCCGCCAGGGACGTCATGGAACAAGAGGACCTGCTTCGTCTCGAACACCGCATGGGCAAAGCGCACCTCTCCAGGCGCCTGCGCCAGCAGGTCAACATGTCCGGCACCCTCTTCGGAGAAGGGCGGGGGCGCTACCACTGGGAGAACCTGCGCCTGACCCCCAAGGTCCTGCGGACCGGCCTCAAGGCCCTGGGACTGTTGCGGCGCGGGATCCGCAACACCCTCGATTTCCGGGTGGAGGAGGAGACCTTCTCCTTCCCCGACCTGCCCCGGGCCTTCGACGGCTTCACGATCCTGCACCTGTCCGACCTGCACATCGACGGCATGGTGGACGAGGGAGAGCGTCTCGCCGAAATCGTGCGCCCCCTCGACTTCGACCTGGCCGTCCTGACCGGCGACTTCCGCTTCCTCACCGTTCACGACTACGGCGAGACCCTCAGGCGCATGCCCCCCCTGGCCGACGCCCTGACCCGCCGGGATGGGATCGTCGGTGTGCTCGGCAACCACGACTTTATCGAAAAGGTCCCAGGCTTCGAGCGGCTCGGCATCAGCATCCTTCTCAACGAGGCGCTCGAAGTGCGCCGGGGCCCCGACTCCCTCCGCCTGGTCGGGCTCGACGACCCCCACTTTTACGGAACCCACGACTTCTCCCGGGCCTTCTCCGGACTGCCCCCCGGCGAATTCAAAATCCTCCTCGCCCATTCCCCCGAAGTCATCCCCGAGGCGGCGGCCTTCGGAACAAGACTCTACCTGTGCGGACACACCCACGGCGGGCAGATCTGCCTGCCCGGCCGCATCCCCATCCTCACCAACTGCTCCGCCCCGCGCCGCTACCTCAGCGGCCGCTGGCACTACGGCGGGATGTGCGGCTACACCTCCCGGGGGACCGGCACATCGACCTTCCCGGTGCGCTACTTCTGCCCTCCGGAGATCACCCTCCACCGCCTGCGGCGAAGTCCCTAATGGGGAAAAAACCCGAGGACAAGGTCAAAACCGGCCTCACGCCCGTTCGCATGCGCTCACTCAAGCCGCAAAGCCGCAAAGCCGCAAAGGAAATCGCTGTTCCTTCCGATTGACCCTTCTCCCTGAGGGAGAAGGTGGCAATTCCTCACCCTTCGCGGCGGGGGAAGATCGGTATTCTTGGCCGTCCTTGACGTCTTTGCGCAAGACAGGGGTTCCGGGTTTTTTGGTTTGCAGGGCGCCGCCGGGCCTGATATCTTGAGGCGTCCCGTCAACAATACCGAGAGTCGCCGCCATGCCGATCCGCTTCATCCATACCGCCGACATTCACCTTGGCAAGACCTACCGGGGCTCGCCCGGCGAAAAGGAGCGCTTCGAGGACTTTTTCGCCTGCCTCTCCGGCATCGTCGCCGACGCGGTCCGGGAAGAGGTCGATTTCGTCCTCATCGCCGGAGACCTCTTCCACACCGGGCAGATCCTGCCCCGCACCTTCGCCCGCACCATCGAGGTCCTCCAGCCCCTGAAGACGGCGGGCATCCCCTGCATCGCCATCGAAGGGAACCACGACTGGATCCACCGCCGCGACAACATTTCCTGGATGGAGGCCCTCTCCCAGATGGGCTACATCCGCCTGCTGCGCCCCGAACGGACCGATGAGGGCGGCTACCGCTTCGCCCCCTTCGACTCCGAGGAAGGGGCCGGCGGACACGTGGAGATCGGCGGCCTCAACATCTACGGCCTCGGCTACATCGGCGCCCACGCCGGATCCCAGGTTCCGCGCATCTGCGAAGCGGTCGCCACCGAAGACAACATCCTCCTGTTCCACGTCGGGGTCTGGAGCTACACCCCGGTAGAAATCGGCAAGATGCAACCGCAGGAGGCCGCACCCCTCGCCGATACCTTCGGCTACGTCGCCCTGGGCCACGGCCACAAGCCGTACGTGATCGAAACCGACGGCGGCCGACCCTACGCTTTCAACCCCGGCGCCCCCGAATGCGTCAACTTCGGGGAAGAGACCTACGACAAGGGCTACTACCTGGTCACCGTGGACGGCAGCACTTTTAACCACGAATTCCGCCCCACCGCGCCTCGCCCCATGCTCAGCCTCGCCATCGACCTTGGAGGGGCCGCCCACGCCTCCGTAGCCATCGACCGATTCGCCGGCGAGGCCGCCGCTGCCCTGGGCGTCCCGGGAGAGGAAACCCGCCCCCTGCTCCAGGTGAAACTCTACGGCAAAGTCGGATTTCACCCCTTCGAACTCGGAAGGGGCCAGATCCTCGCGGCCTTGGAGGAAATCGCCTCCCCCCTGCACGTGGAGATCCGCAACCAGCTTTCCCTGGCCGCCGGGGCGGCAGAGGGAGAGGGAGCGGCCCACCGCAGCCTGGCCGAGATCGAGCGCGAAGTACTCGAAGAGCTGATCGGCACCGGCAGCGCATACCAGGGGAGCGAGCCGGAGCTGGCGAAACTCGCCATGGCGATCCGGGAGCGGGTACTGAAGGGGGATGCCGAGGGCGAGGATTTGCTGGAGATGCTGACGGATGCGTTCGAGGAGCCTCAAGATGGCGCTTGAGCAATCACCGCAACAGGGGAGAGTTGTGTCGCTCGCTTTTCTGGAAGCATTTGCACGTCCCAAAGAGGCTTCATGTCCCCAGAAATCACCTGTCCATCAAAAAGACCCGTTATTTTATGATTCTCCTGAGCCGACAAGCTAAAATCAAGCGAGTTATGCAGACAAAAAATTCAAAGATAATAATCGGCTTAACCAATCCCAAAAGCCCGTCAAACGTAGGCGCAGTCATGCGTGCGGCTGGCTGCTTCCGGGCTGATTCAGTTTTTTATACGGGGAAGCGTTACGTCCGGGCAGCGCAGTTCAATACCGACACAAAGGATGCAGTCCGGAATATTCCCCTAACCGGGACAACATGTCTTTTGGAATGCGTTCCAGAAACTGCGAAAATCGTATGTGTTGAGTTAGTCGAAGGGGCCACACCCTTGCCCGAATTTCAGCACCCTGACGAAGCATTTTATATTTTCGGCCCCGAAGACGGCACAATCAGCCAAGAACTAATCGATAAAGCCGATTCGGTTGTCTACGTACCGACTATGGGTTGCATGAACCTTGCTGCATCGGTAAACGTCCTCCTTTATGACCGAATGGCCAAATCAACGTCAACGGTTGCCAACAACGAGCTAATCCGACAAAGCCGGGACACCAACAACAGAGTAAAGGTTAAAAACATGAACAGGAGAGCAGTCTGATTTTATTTTTCCATCTATGCCATGAACATCCGGCGACCTTTCTCTCGAGAAATTTTCCCCAGAGGAAAGCATGAAAAAAACCAAAGCATTATCAGAAAAGCACAGGATGTTTTTGTCCCGTGCCGTCGTAGCCGTCGCATTGTTTTTTTTATGCACCACGCAAAGCAAATGGGACATCAAAAATGAAACGATCACATTTGTCCTGTTTTTCATAGGCCTCTTTTTTGTCGGCATTGGTTCCTTGGGAAGAATGTGGTGCTCTCTTTATATCGCCAGCTACAAAAATAAAAAACTTGTCACAAAAGGACCCTATAGTCTTTGTCGAAACCCTTTGTACCTTTTCAGCGCAATTGGATTGATCGGGATTGGTTGCACCACCGAAACCTTCACCTTTCCGGCAGCCTTGATTCTCCTTTTTGCCCTTTATTATCCGGTCGTCATCTCCGGGGAAGAACGGCGACTCAAGAAAATATTTGGAGCCGACTTCGAAGAATACACAAAAAAGTGCCGCCTTTTTTCCCGAGGTTCTCGACTTTTGATGAACCGAACAGCTACACTGTCAATCCCAGAGTCTACAGAAAGCATATTTTCAGTGCATTATGGTTCATCTGGATCGTTGGAATAATCGAGGTGATTAAGGGCATGAAGGCAATTGGACTGTTTAAGACCTTGTGGTCAATTTATTAACAGAGATTCGATGTCGAAAGTAGACCCAACTTCGTAGCGCACCCTTTTTCCCCTTAAAAAACTCTCCAATAAATCCACTGAACAATCTTTTCTTTTGGACCCGCCCGGCGAATCATTCCCTATGCCCTAACAGCACGAATCCTGGGACCCGCCCCTCCTCTTCCAATCCGGTTGCAGCCGCCCTCCGTGGTGATAAATTGGAGTAAAAGGAGGTGCGGCGTGCTCTTTTTTCGACTTCGCCAGACCCTCCCCCCGTTGGGATCATCACAGTTCCAGTGAAATGCGGCTCGCATTTAAACTCTTTCGGGAGGGACCACCATGAGCAAAGAGCGTCTCGTCGTCATCGGCGGGGACGCGGCGGGAATGAGCGCCGCGGCGAAGGCGAAGCGCGACAACCCGGAGCTGGACATCCTCGTCTTCGAGCGCAGCCCACACACCTCCTACTCGGCCTGCGGCATGCCCTACTACATCGGCGGCCTGGTGCCGGAGGTGGAAAAGCTCATCGCCCGTACGCCGGACGATTTCCGCAAGAAGTACGGCATCGAGGCGAAGGTGCGGCACGAAGTGACGGAGATCGACCCGAAGGATCGCCTAGTGCGGGTGCGCGACCGCGACGCCCGGCGGGAGTGGCAGGAGCCTTACGACCAGCTCCTGATCGCCACGGGGGCCGTGCCCTTCTGCCCGCGCCTGCCCGGGTCGAGCACCGGGGGGATCTTCGGCCTCTCCACCCTGCAGAGCGGCATCCGGGTGCAGCGCTACCTGGAAGAGCGGCAGCCGAGAAAAGCGATCGTCGTCGGAGGCGGCTACATCGGCCTGGAAATGGCCGAGGCGCTGCTCCGCCGCGGCCTCGAGGTCGCCCTCGTGCAGCGCAGCGAGCAAGTCATGGGAACCCTCGACCCCGACATGGGAGCCCTCGTCTCCGAGGCCCTGCGCCAAACCGGAGTCACCCTGCACCTGGAAGAATCCCTGACCGCCTTCGAGGCCTCCGGGGACCGGGTGACGGCGGTCGTAACGGACAAACAGACCCTGCCCGCGGACATCGTCATCCTCGGGATGGGGGCCCGCCCCAATGCGGAACTGGCCGAGCGGGCCGGCATCCCTCTCGGGGAGAGGGGATCGATCCGGGTCAACAGCCGGATGCAGACCCCGGTCGACGGGGTCTGGGCGGCGGGGGACTGCGCCGAAACCATTCACCTGGTCAGTCGGAAGCCCTTCTGGGTCTCCCTCGGCACGGTCGCCAACAAGATGGGGGTCGTAGCGGGGACCAACCTCGGCGGCGGCAGCGCGGTCTTCCCCGGCGTGGTGGGCACGGCGGTGAGCAAGATCTGCAAATACGAGGTGGCACGCACCGGTCTGCAGGAGGAGGAGATCCGCCGCCTTGGCCTGGAATTCGCCAGCGCGACCATCAAGAGCCGCACCCGGGCCGGGTACTACCCGAAGGCCGGTCGGATCACGGTGAAGATTCTCATGGAGAAGGGAAGCGGACGCCTGCTCGGCGGGCAGATCGTCGGCATCGAAGGGGCGGCCAAGCGGATCGACATCCTCGCCACCGCGCTCCACGCCGGCATGACCGCCGCCCAGCTCATCGACCTCGACCTCTCCTACGCGCCCCCCTACTCGCCGGTGTGGGACCCGGTACAGACCGCCGCGAGGCAGGTGGTGAAAATGATATGATCACCGCCCTTTTACGAGCTTTTGACTGAAAGATTTTCAGGGAGGCATCAAAGGCTCCCACTTCGCACTCTCCCCTATCCCCTCAGTGCAGTTCGATCTCCATGCCGTCGTGGGCGAAAATCGCCAGCACCCCTCGCTGCAGGGCCTCTGCGGCGACCTCCTCGGCCAGGACCGCCTCCTCCCCGGGGACGATCGCCTCCCCGCAGTGGGTGAAAAGCACCCTCTGCACTCCCTCCCGGGCGCACCAGCCGAGCTGGGTGGCCACCGGGGCGTGGCCGCAGAGAGTCTCCTCCTCGACGCGCAGCAGACCGTCGTGGAGGGCCGAGCCGTCCCCGATGTACAGATCAACCCCCGCCAGGGCCTCCCGCCGCTCGTCGATAGCCGCCAGGTCCGGGGCGTAGAAAAGGGAGGTTTCTCCGGCCCTGATCCGATAACCTACCGCCGGGGCGCGCAGGGAATGCCGTAGCGCGAACGCCTCGAAGAGCATGCCGCAGAGGCTGAAGGGGCGGCGGGGTTCGACGGTCTCCCGCTCGGCCAGGGGATAGTCGGCGATGGCCTCCCAGGTCGCGGCGGTGGCGTAGACCGGGCAGGGAGCACCGGATGCGAGCCCGCCTGAGTGGTCGGCGTGGGCGTGGGTGAGGACGACCGCTTCGGGATGCAGGCCGGGGAGCGCCTCGGCCCAATCGAGGCCGCAGTCGACCAGCACCCGCCCCCCGCCGTTGGCGAGAAGAAGGGCGCTGTGCCTCCGGTGAAGTGGATTGGACGCGTCGATATAGGCGCGGGTACAGAGGAAGGTGACTTTCACGGCCTGTACTTTTCCAGGTAGCCCTTCACCCGCACCTTTCGGGCGGTGTTCTCCGAGCTCATGTAGCGGATCTTTCCAAAGATCGGCCGTTCCGGTCCCCAGGCGCGATCGTAACGGCCAAGGCACCAGAGGATGCCGCTGTAGGAGTTGGGATCGCGCCCGTCCAGGGCATACCGATCGTTGAACGCGATCATCGTCTCCAGCGCATCCTGCGGCGACGGAGTCCACTCGAGAATCTTCTTGCCCCACAGCATGCGCAGGTAGTTATGCAGCCGCCCCTCCCGCACCAGCTGCATCTGCGCCGCGTTCCACAGGGGGTAGCGGGTTTTCCCGGCCTCCAGCTCCTGCCGGGTATAGGCGACGGGACGGGGATCCCCGCGGTGTTCCTCCAGGGTCCGCCGCGCCCACTCGGGCAAAGAGGCGTAGGCGGCATAATCATCCCGGAAAGTGCACATGTTGAAGCCGAGCTCGCGCCAGGTGACGACCTGATCGAGGAAGGCCTCTGCCGCCACGCCCATCCCCCACCAGCCCGTGCGCTTGCCCCGCGTATCGGGCCCCAGGAGATCGGGGGACCAGCCCTCGGCCTCGGCCAGTTCGGCGAAAACCTGGTGGACGTAGACGTGGCCGAAGTGCAGGTAAGGAGAGAGGCCGCTTGTGACCTCCGCCTCCGGCTCGTTGCGCTCCTCAGAGTAGCGCGCCAGCCGCTTCTCCAGAAAGCGGCGCAGGGCTTTCACACCCTCCCGGGAGCCCCCCCGGGCCGGAGCGGTGTGAACGGAGTGATCGATCGGCATGCGGGCCAGGACCCGGCGCGATGCGGCCAGCAGCTCTTTTCCGGCACCCGGCCAGCGGCGGAGAACCTCCGCGGGGAGCTTCGGAGGGTCAGGGAGCGTCCCCCCCTGCAGGGGGTCCTCCACGGGGAATTCCAAAAGATATTTTGGCAGAACCTTCTGCAAAAAGCGCCGGAAGGCGTAGGCCGTCGGGTAGTCGTGATCGGCGGCGTGAAGGGGGAGCAGGCCGTTGCCGTCGATCGCCTCCAGACGAACCGCCAGCTTGGCCGCCGCGGCGGCGACCATGCGGGGGAGAAAAAAAGCGGGGTAATCGTCGGTGACGACCAGGCAGGCCCGCTCCGCCAGGGTCAGAAGAAGGCCCTTGCCCTCCCCCGCCTCCGGCTCGACGTAGGGATGATAGAGGACCTGGCGGGCCGCCAGGCTGCGGGCGTTCTCTGCCATCCCCTGCAGGATGAAGGCGTGCAGGCGGTCGCTGGCGTAGGGGTAGCAGCAGCGCAGGGGCTCGAGCACCACCAGGGGGCGGTTCAGTTCGGTCGCCATCTCCACCGCGCGCTGCAGGGCGAAACTCCACCTCGTTCTCCGGCTGGCAATCATCCAGTAGAGGACGTACCCCCCCTCCTGCCTCAACGGAGCGAGGTTGACCTCGCGGATGCGCGAAATCGGGACCTTCTGCATGTTGAAACCTTCCGTTCGAAAAGTTTGGCGACTCTGAAACTCCATTCTACCCCCCCGGATAGAGACTGGCCAGAACCGTTTCTGGTAAAATTATCCCGTCATCCTGTCGATGAAAGAAGAAGGAGGTTCACAATGACAACACGAGTCCTCTTGGTCGCAGCCGACCGGCAGGCGCGAGAAGGGTATTTACAGGCGGTTGCCGAAAGTGAAATCGCCTGCGAAACCCTGGAATCGTTGGAGGGCCTGCGCCGGACCCTGGAGAAGACGGCCTTCAACGGCCTCCTCCTCGACCTGCCCACCCTGGTGCGCTCCGATGCCGCCGCAAAGAAACTGGTCAGCAAGGTTCAGGATATCTATCCCACCGTCCGCCTGCGCTGGCTCCCCGAGCGACAACAGGTCCGGGCGATTGTGGCCGGCGGGCAACTCGACCCCGGCGCCCCCCTGACCGACTTCATCGACCGCTACTGCCGCCCCTGGCGCGCCCGCCCCCTGCGCCAGGCTCAACGGATGACGACGTACTTCAGCGTCCTGCTCTCGAACCGCCCCGACTTCCCCCCCGAAGCTACGGAGAAGACCAACACTCTGGACCTTTCCGAAGGAGGGTGCTTCATTATCAGCAGTTCTCCCTGGGAGGTTGGAAGCCGGGCCTGGGTCCGGATCATGGAGCTTGACGACGACACGCCGATGGAGGTCGAGGTCCGCATGCACAGACCGTGGGGAGCCGGAAAAAAACTCCCCGGCCTCGGGGTCGCCTTCCTGAATCTGCTCCCCGGACAAAGAATGAGGGTGGAGGCCCTACTGGGGGGTAAAGGACTTGGCCAACGGAAATAAAGAGGCTCGAAGAAAGACTGCCAGGGGGATCGGGCTTCACATGGCGGTCAGCGCCTGCCTGCCCGGGGGGACCGGTCCGCGGAGGCGCACGCCAATCGCCCCCCCATAACCACTTGATTTCACCTACCCTCCCCGCTATGGTATCGGCTTCGCAAAAGGACGGAAGAGGTCGGGAGGGCCTGCCCACATGAACATCCGGGTTTTGATCATATCGGACAATGAAGAGGCCTGCGCCGCTTACCGGCGGGCGGCGGAAAGCGCGGGAGCCTGTTGCGACTCCGTCTCCAGCCTGGCCGACATCCACCGGGCGCTTGTCCAGACCCCCTACAACGGACTGTTGCTCGACGTGGTGACCGGCATCAAGGCCAGCCATTCAGAAAGGGCCCGGGTGCAGGACATCCTGGAGATCTTTCCGACTATCCGCCTGAAACGGGGGGGGCAGGGGGAAAACGTGCGAGCTCTGCTGTTAAGCACCAACCAGGGCATCTCCGTCGAAGAATTCATAACCTCCCACTGCCTGCCCTTCAAGGCAAGAGGCATCCGCAGGAACCCGCGAATCGGCCTTCACTTTAATGTGCTGTTGTCGCCGAGAGAGGATTTCCCTGCCGAAGACACAGAAAAAACGGTCACCATGGACATAGCCCGGGGCGGATGCTTCCTGTACTCGACCAGGAGATGGGAAGGGACCGAAACCGCCTGGATCCAAATCCTCGAGTTCGAGGAACGCACCCCGATCCGGGTAGAGATCTGCAGACACATCCCCTGGGGCAAATCGCTGGCCGTGCCCGGAATCGGGGCCAAGTTTGCCGGCCTCTCCGCCGGCCAGACCGAAGCCATCCGGCTCATGCTCGACTCCCGCCCCGCCACCCTTTCCTAGGCCCGGGCGCCTACCGAATCCCCCCCCCGGCATGGCCAAACCCGGCCCGTCTGCTAAACTGGACCCCAGCCTCGCCATTGTCCCTAACGACGACTTCAGCCGGAGGCAGCAGGAGGATGTATGGAAAGGATCAAACTCGGCGTCAGCGCCTGCATGCTCGGGGAACCGGTCCGCTACGACGGCGGCCACGCCCTCGACCGCTACCTGAGAGACACTCTCGGCCAGTACGTCCAATTCGTGCCGGTCTGCCCCGAAGTGGAACTCGGCCTGCCGACGCCGCGGCCGACTCTGCGCCTGGTGGGGGACCCGGAGCGGCCGCGGCTGGTCTTCTCCCAGGGCGGCGAGGACATCACCGACAAGATGACCGACTGGGCTGAGAAGCGGGCCATGGAGCTGGAAAAGGAGGACTTGTGCGGCTTCGTCTTCAAGAGCCGCTCCCCCTCGAGCGGCATGGAGCGGGTCAAACTCTACGATCGCAACGGGGTGCCGCAAAAGGGGGGGGTGGGGATCTTCGCCCGGGTCTTCATGGAGCACTTCCCGCTGGTGCCGGTGGAGGAGGACGGCCGGCTGCACGACCCGAGGCTGCGGGAGAACTTCATCGAGAGCCTCTTTACCTTCAAGCGCTGGAGGGACACTCTGGCGACCGACCGGAGCCGCGGCGGCCTGGTCGCCTTCCACACCCGCCACAAGCTGCTGATCCTCGCCCACAGCCCCGAGCTCTACCGCGAGATGGGAGAACTCGTTGCGACGGCAAAGGAGCTGCCTCTGGATGAACTGCTGGGCGCCTATCAGGAGCAGCTGATGAATGCCATGCGCCAGAAGGCCACGGTCAGCAACCACGTCAACGTCCTGCAGCACATGCTCGGCTATTTTAAGAAGGAATTGACGGCCGACGAGAAGCAGGAGGTCCTGGAGATCGTCGCCCGCTACCAGGAAGGCATCCTGCCCCTGATCGTCCCGGTGACCCTGCTCAAACACTTCGTGCGCAAGTACGACCAGCCCTACCTCCGGGAGCAGGTCTACCTCGACCCCCACCCCGTGGAACTGCAGCTGCGCAACCACGTCTAAAGAATCAGGGCTGGGCGGGCAGGAGGCCTTCCTCCAGGGAGGCGGCCAGGCGGCGCAGAAGCTCGAAGTAGGCCTCCGGACCGGGAGAAAGCTTTGCGCCGAGGGGGTCGAGCTCTCCGCTGCGCGCCCCCGTCCCCTCGATCACCGCGGCCACCAGGCGGGGTTCGAACTGGGGCTCGCTGAAGACGCAGCGTGCCTCAAGGCGTCGGATTTCCGCCCGGATCTCCCGCAACCTGCGGGCACCCGGCTTCCGGTCGGGGTTGATGGTAAGGGCGCCGGCCGCCCGCAGCTCGAAGGTCCGCTCCAGGTACTGAAAGGCATCGTGAAATACGACGTAGGGAACCTCCCGCACCGGGGCGATCCTCTCCTGCATCTCGACATAAAGCCCTTCCAGTCTCTCCACCAGAGCGGCGCCGTTTTCCCTGTAACGCTCGCGGTGCGCCGGGTCGGCCTCGCCGAGGGCCTCCGCCAGAAGGCCGGCGACCCGCCCCGCCAGCCGGGGATCGAGCCAGAAGTGGGGGTCGGTGGCGCCGTGACCGTGGCCATGGTGGGACTTGGCGTGGGACCCGCCTTCCTCCCAGCCTCCCCCCTCGCGCGCAGCCAGCAGTTCCCCCTCGAGGGCTGAGGCAAGGGTCAGGAGTTTCGCCCCGCCGCCCAGGCTCGAAAGAGGCTTTTCCAGAAAACTCTCCAGTTCGGGGCCGACCCAGACGACCAGATCCGCCCGGGCCAGGGACCGGGCCTCCGAGGGGCGTAGCGCGTAGCTGTGGGGAGAGCCGCCGCCCTTGACCAGGAGAGTCGGCTGCCCGACCCCGGCCATCACCGAGGCCACCAGGGAATGGATCGGCAGGATGCTGGCCACCACCCGAGGCGGGGAGTCGGCCCGGGCAGGGGCCAGGGTCAGCAGAAAGAAGAAAAGGCACAGGGCGGCAAGGCGCGGGAGGGTCGAGAGCATGGTCTTTCTCCGAAGAGTCGATTCGTTGACATCAATGCAATTTGTTATGTTATAACATTAACACTAAGGAAGGAAGGACCGTTTGCCATGACCGCCGCCCCGAAATCAGCCCCTTCACCATCTCGCTTCGCCGGCGCTGACCACGACCACGCCGGGTGCGTCGCCGCGGCGCTGGCGGCCGCCGAATCGATCTGCAGGAAGAACGGCACCCGCCTCACCAGGCTGCGCCGCCGGGTGCTCGAACTGGTCTGGCAAAGCCATCGGCCGGTGGGAGCCTACGCCCTGCTCGACATGCTGCGCGAGGAGGGCCGTGCCGCACCGCCCACCGTCTACCGGGCCCTCGATTTCCTGCAGGCCCACGGCCTGGTACACCGGTTGGCCTCCCTCAACGCCTACGTGGGCTGTTCCCGGCCGGGCACCCTCCACACCGGCCAGTTCCTGATCTGCGGCGCCTGCCACAACCTCGTCGAAATGGACGAGGCCGGGGTCGCTGCGGCCATCGAGAGAAGCGCCCGGGCGGCGGGTTTCCAAGTCCAACAGCAAACGTTGGAGATCCAGGGGCTCTGCCCCGACTGCCGCTAGAATAGCCATCCCCCGCGAGGAGCCCATGGGCAGCACCTTTCTGCTCGAGATAGAGAATGCCACCGCCCGCATGCAGGGGCGCGAGGTTCTGAAACAAGTCAGCCTGGCAATCAGTCCCGGGGAGATCGTCACGGTCATCGGCCCCAACGGCGCCGGCAAGACGACCTTGCTGCGGGTGGCCCTCGGGCTGCTTCCCCCGACCGCCGGGCAGGTGCGGCGCCGGCCCCGGCTGCGCATCGGCTATATGCCCCAGCGCCTTCACATCGACGGCACCCTCCCCCTCAGCGTCCGGCGCTTTCTATCCCTCGCCCGACGGGGAGCCGTGGAGGACCTGGAGGCGACCCTGGAAGAGGTCGGCGCCCTCCAGACCGCCGACTCCCCGCTGCAGGCGCTCTCCGGGGGCTAACTGCAGCGGATCCTCCTTGCCCGCGCCCTGCTGCGCGATCCCGACCTGCTGGTTCTGGACGAGCCGGTTCAGGGGGTCGACGTCCACGGGCAGGTCGAGCTGTTCCAGCTCATCACCCGCATCCGGAACCGGCGCAACTGCGCAGTCCTCATGGTCTCCCACGACCTGCACCTGGTGATGGCCTCCACCGACCGGGTGGTCTGCCTGAACCACCACGTCTGCTGCACCGGCACCCCGGAGGTGGTCACCCACAACCCCGCCTACCTGGAACTGTTCGGACCTCTGGCGGTGCAGAACCTGGCGATCTACTCCCACGACAAGGACCACAAGCATGAGGGCTAGAAGGCAAGGCGACCGGGAGGCCTTCCCGGCGGGAGGCGCGAGCCATGGATGATTTCCTGCTGCGTGCCCTGCTGGGCGGGATCGGGGTGGCGGCGGTGGCAGGACCCTTCGGCTCCTTCGTCGTGTGGCGCCGGCTGGCCTACTTCGGCGACACCCTTGCCCATTCCGCCCTGCTGGGGGTGGCCATCGGCCTGCTGCTGCATCTCAACCTGACCCTCGGGGTGGTGGCGATCTGTCAGCTCCTGGCCCTGCTGCTCTTCCTCTTCCAGCGCCAGAGGCGCCTGGCCGACGACACCCTGCTCGGCATCCTCTCCCACAGCGCCCTCTCCCTCGGGCTGGTGGCCCTGGCCTTCATGGAGACGGTGCGGATTGACCTGATCTCCTACCTGTTTGGCGACATCCTCGCCATCACCCGGGTCGACCTGGCCTGGATCTTCGGAGGCGGCGCGCTGGCCCTTGGGGCCTTGCTCCTGCTCTGGAGGCCGCTGGTCTCGATCACCGTCCACGAGGACCTGGCGCGGGTCGAAGGGCTGCCCGTCGACCTGGTCCAGCTGGCCTTCTTCGCCCTGATGGCCCTTGTCGTGGCGATCATGATGAAGGTCGTCGGGCTGATCCTGGTCACCTCTCTGCTCATCATCCCCGCCGCCACGGCCCGCCGCTTCGCCCGCTCTCCCGAAGCCATGGCCGCCGCCGCGAGCGGCTTCGGCTGCCTGGCCGTCGCCGGCGGGCTGCTGGCCTCCCTGCGGTGGGACACCCCCGCCGGCCCCTCCATTGTGCTGGCCGCCACAGCGCTGTTCGTCGCCACCTACCTCATCCCCCACGGCCGGGCCTGACTCGCCCGACTCGCCGCGACCCGCTTCCGAAGAAGCTTTTCCAGAACTTGCGGAAGTCTTGGGCAATCCCCTGAACACCCTCGGAAGAGAGATCCCGCGGCCCGCTTTTTCCCTATAAGCCCACCCCCACCCGAACGTTCCCGAGACCTTTTCTCAATTGCATCAAAGTCCCAAACCGGACCGAGCAAGAGCCTCCAGGTCTCACCGACCTGAAGGCTCTTGCTCGGCCAGCCTATGTTTGGGTGGCTCCCTGGGGGACGAGTGTTCAAGCCGCCTGCAGGGGTCCACCAATTCGCCAATCTTGGGAACCTTTTGCCCCTATGATTATTAAAAACAGTCTTCGACGACCACCTCGTTCAGAGATAGTTGTCCTGGTTTCGGCCAGGAGTCCTTTATTTTCTTTCCGACCGCCACCATCGGGCCCATCACATGGTCGTCAGGCAGATTGATCAGTTCGGCGACCTTTTCAATATCGAAACCGATCATCGGGCAGGAGTCATACCCCATCGCCTTGGCAGCCAGCATGATATTCTGCATGGCCAAACCGATCGACCTCTGAGCCTCGTCGCGCTGCAGCCATTCACGGCCTTCATGAAACGGGCCCATCCAGTTGACGAGAAGGTCCGCAACCTCCTTGGGAGCATTCTGCCAATAACGCTGAGGCTCCTTCGCCCACGCCTTGAGATCCGCCGTCATAATGATGAGCAGGGACGCATCGGTCATCTGGGCCTGGTCATTGCCGTACTCGGTGCGGATTCTCCGGCGCAGGTCAGGATCACGAACAAGGACAAATCTCCAGTGTTGAGCATTGAAGCTTGTGGGGGCCTGAATCGCGGCATTCAAAAGCTTGACCTCTTCCTCCTTCGACAGACGGTGACTGGGGTCAAATTGCTTGATTGCCCGACGCTGATAGATGGCATCAAAGGTGTCCATAACGTAGCTCCCTTAAGTTGGTGTCCTGGTTTTTTGAAATAGTATATAGCGGATTGGTGAAAATTCTGTTTCCCTGCAAAGCAAGAAAGACCCGACCGGGTGTCCAGGCGGGCCTTTCTGCGGTCCTGTCTCTCGCTGAACATCAGCCCCCACCGAGCCGCAATAATAAAGGCGAACCGACAAACCACCAACTCCGACTTGAACCTCGTTGTTGCACGGAGCGGGCATCTATGATTGGGACAACATTTTGTTCAATGCTTCTCGTAGGTGCCCACAAACTCGGCCCGAGCCACGATGTGACCGGTCATCGCCGCCTCGAGTTGGGCCTTGGTCGGCCGAACCAGACCGTCCAGCACCGTATCCAGGGCGTAGAGCTTGTGAAAGTAGCGATGGCGGCCGACCGGTGGGCAGGGGCCGCCGTAGGCGGTTCTGCCCCAGTCGTTCAGCCCTTCCCCGGAACCTGGAGGCAGGTCCTCGACCGCCTCGGCGAGACCGCCGCTGTCCGGCGCCAGGTTGTAGAGCACCCAGTGCACCCAGGTTCTTTTCGGGGCCTTCGGGTCGGGAGCATCGGGATCGTCGACGATGAGGACCAGGCTTTTGGCTTCCGGCGGGATTCCCGACCAGGCCAGCGGGGGAGAAACGTCAGCCCCCTGGCAGGTGTATCGGGTCGGGATGCTGCCGCCATCGGCAAAGGCAGAGGAGTTGATTTCCATGGCCATGAGCCCCTCCCTTCCGGCAAAGTTCAGCAGCAGCGCAATAAGCAGCACAAGGGATGCCGACCTGGCGTTCACTTTTCACCTCCTGGCCGTAGAATTTGCCCATACTGTTTCCCTTCGAAACTCTTAAACTGAGGATATCCCCTTCTGGGCAGATCGCAATCGGTCGGGCCGCCTGATTCAGCCCCCCGGCAGAAACACTCCGGCCGGGAGCCCTGTGCAGCCGATGTCATTTTCACTTTTCTGTTCCGACATGCCATTCTGCATCGCCGGGACGATAACGCAGAGTCCGGCTGGACCTGAAACCGATCGGATGTTTCATGAAGACCTCGGGCTCTACGAAAATCGGCAGAGGCGATCTCCCCGAAAAAAATCCCCCGCCGCCACCAGGCAACGGGGGATTCATCTATTGATCTGAAGCCAAGCCGATCCGTCAAAAGCTCACAGGATGTTTCCTTCCCCCCGCCGGGTCACCCGCCGCAGACCGGGCACCCCTGCAGGCGCAGGGGCCTCTCCAGGTGCCCCGCGGCGAGCAGTTCCGGGTCCCGCAGCAGGTCCGCCGTCGGGCCGTCGGCGAGGATGCGCCCACCGTCCATGACGAGGGTCCTCCCGCAGAGATCGAGGGCCAGGTCGAGGTCGTGGGTGGCGATGATCCGGGTGTGCCCGAAGCCCCGCAGCAGCTCGATGAGACGCTTGCGCGCCTGCGGATCGAGCCCTGCCGCAGGCTCGTCGAGCACAAGAACCTCGGGCTCCATGGCGAGCACCGCCGCGATGGCCACGGCACGCTTCTCCCCCCCGGAGAGATGGTAGGGAGGACGCTGCCGCAGGTGCAGAACGCCCACCCTGCCGAGGGCCTCCCGGACCCGCGATTCCACCTCCTGCCGGGGAAGGCCAAGGTTGAGGGGACCGAAGGCCACGTCCTCCTCCACAGAGGGCATGAAGAGCTGGTCATCAGGATCCTGGAAAACCACCCCAACCCGCTGCCGGACCTGGCGCAGGTTTCCGGCAGTGACCCGATTCCCGGCGAGGCGCACCGCGCCCGTCTTTGAAATGAGCGAGCCGTTGAGGTGCAGCAGGAAGGTGGACTTGCCGGCGCCGTTGGCGCCGACCACGGCTACCGATTCGCCCGCGGCGATGCTGCAGGTGATCCCCAGCAGGGCCCGGGTGCCGTCGGGATAGGCGTATTCCAGGCCCTCGATGGCGAGGGTGGGGGAACTCATCGCATCACCTCCGTGATCAGGCCCCCCAGCAGGCGGGGCAGGTTGACAAGGCGAAAGGCCAAAAAGGCGGCCGACCAGCCGAGGGTAAAGAGGGCCTCCCGGCGTCCGAAATGGAGCCTGCGCAGCAGGTGGACCTCGCCGTCGAAACCCCGCCCCAGCATCGCCAGGTGGATTCGCCCGGCACGGTCCAGGGTGCGCAGGAGCCACTGCCTCAGCAGATGGGCGAAAACGCCTATTCCCAGGCCCCGGCTGCCGAAGGAGCGCTGGGCGCGGGCCCTCACCAGGCGGCTGCCCTCCTCTACCAGGACGAAGAGGTAGCGGTAGAGAAAGAGGAGCTGCACCACCAGGACCCGCGGCGCGCCGAGGCGCCCCAGGGCGAGGGCGATGCCCTGCATGCCGGTGGTGGCGATCAGGATGAGGACCGCGCCGACGGAAAGCACGAAGCGCAGCGCCAGGGAGGCCAGGGAGACCCAGCCCCCCGATACCTCCAGCGGTCCCAGGACAAGGAGGGTCTCCCGGTCGATCAGCGGGTTGAAGATTCCCACCAGGAGGACGAAGGGGGCGGCGAGCAGCAGCTTGCGACTCAGAACACTCAGGGGCAGTCGCCCCATGCCGACCAGCGCGGCGGGGAAAAGGAAAAAGGGGAGCAGGGCGGAGATCTCGTAGCGGCCGAAGGAGACCACCGCGACGATGAAGACCAGGGTCGTCACCAGCTTGGCCCGGGGGTCGAGGCGGTGGACGGTGCTCTCCATCCCGGCCAGGGCCTCCAGGGCGCGAATATCCAGATAGGCCGAGGCGACTTGACTCATGGTCCGCATCCTCCCCGCCGAAACCGGGGCGCCGGTACTACCATTTTCTTTTTTGTGCTACCCCGGAACAAAAAAAAGCTCCCCGACCCTCCCGGTCAGCCCAGGTCCCTGCCGGTGGTAGTCGTCACCAATTTGCCGTGCTTGACCCCCTTGGTGCCGATCAACTCGTCGGCCAGGCGCTTCACCTCTCTGGCCTTCCCCTTCACCACCACCACTTCGATGCAGTTGTGGTGGTCGAGGTGAACGTGCAGAGCGGAGATGATGGCGTCATGGTGGGAGTGCTGCCGTTCGGTGAGTTTGTCTCCCAGGTCCCGGGTGTGGTGGTCGTAGACCAGGGTGACGGTTCCCACGGTCTCCTCCTCGCCCCGAGCCCATTGGTCCTCCACCAGGGCTCCCCGGATCAGATCCCGGATCGCCTCGGAGCGGTTGCCGTAGCCCTTGCGGGCGATGAGATCGTCGAAGCGCTCCAGGAGGCTGTCGTCTATGGAGATGCCGAAGCGGACCAGATCGGCCATGGGTTCCTCGCAGCGAAGAGGGGTGTGCAGACCTTCCCTGTTTAGCACGCTCCCCCCGGAGGGTCAAGACGGGCGGGCCCTGAGGGCAGCGCATCCACCTTTCGTCCACAGCCTGTCCCCCCGGTTGTTCACAACATGTTGTACGCCTGCCTCCAATTCTAATCTAGATGTTGTGCTTTTTGCCTTGACACCAAAAGGCACTGTGCTAAATTCACGCTAATCTTGGATTCTAATCAGGGAGGGCGGTGCCAATGTTGGAATTTATTCGCAAGCGGGACGGGCGGCTCGACCCCTTCGACGAGGGGAAGATCAACGAGGCGATCAAGAAGGCGGTGCGCGCCGCGGGCGGCACCGACATGGACAAGGCTGCGGACATCTCCCGCCAAGTGGTGGGGATTCTGGAGGTCATCTACAAGGACGAGCGCATTCCGACGGTGGAGAACGTCCAGGACCTGGTCGAGAAGATCCTCATCGAAAACGGCCACGCCCAGGTCGCCAAGGGCTATATCCTCTACCGCAAGCAGCACGAATCCCTGCGCGAGACCCGGGAATTCATGAAGGCGTCGATCGAGGCGATCGACTCCTACCTGACCCAGGAAGACTGGCGGGTCAACGAAAACGCCAACATGGGCTACTCCCTTCAGGGGCTCAACAACCACGTCGCCGCCAACATCACCAGCAACTACTGGCTCAACAAGATCTACCCCTCCTACGTCGCCGACGCCCACCGGGACGGGGACTTCCACATTCACGACCTGGGCATGCTCAGCGTCTACTGCTGCGGCTGGGACCTGAAAGACCTGCTGCTGAAAGGCTTCACGGGCGCCTACGGCAAGATCCAGAGCGCCCCGCCCAAGCGCTTCCGCACCGCCCTCGGCCAGACGGTGAATTTCTTCTACACCCTGCAGGGGGAGGCCGCCGGGGCCCAGGCCTTCGCCAACTTCGACACCCTGCTCGCCCCTTTCATCCGCTACGAGGGGCTCGGCTACGCCGAGGTCAAGCAGTGCCTGCAGGAGTTCATCTTCAACATGAACGTCCCGACGCGGGTCGGGTTCCAGACCCCCTTCACCAACATCACCATGGACATGACCTGCCCGCGCAACATGGCGGACGAGGCGGTGATCCGCGGCGGGGAGCTGATGGCCGAGACCTACGGCGAGTTCCAGGAAGAGATGGACCTGTTCAACCGCGCCTTCTGCGAAGTGATGATGGAGGGGGACTCCTCGGGACGGATCTTCTCCTTTCCCATCCCCACCTACAACATCACCGCCGGCTTCGACTGGGACAGCCACCGCTTCCAGCCGATCTGGGAGATGACCGCCAAGTACGGCATCCCCTACTTCAGCAACTTCATCAACTCNGCTGCGTCTCGACAACCGCGAGTTGCGCCGCCGCGGCGGCGGCCTTTTCGGCTCCAACCCCCTGACCGGCTCCATCGGCGTGGTCACCCTCAACCTGCCACGGGCGGCCTACCGGGCCGAAGGCATGACCGAGTTCTTCGCACAGATCTCCGAGCTGATGCGGCTCGCCTCCGAATCCCTGGAGATCAAGCGCAAGCAGCTCGAGCGCTTTACCGAGGACAACCTCTACCCCTACTCCCGCTTCTACCTCTCGGCCATCCGCGAACGCAGCGGCAACTTCTGGAACAACCACTTCTCCACCATCGGCCTGATCGGCATGAACGAGGCATGCCTCAACCTCATCGGCCAGGGGGTCGACACCCCCGAGGGGAAGGTCCTGGCGGTGAAGACCCTGCAGTTCATGCGCAACCAGCTCGAGGCCTTCCAGGAGGAGACCGGCCACCTGTACAACCTCGAAGCCACACCGGCGGAGGGGACCAGCTTCCGCCTCGCCAAGCAGGACCGCAAGCTGCATCCCGACATCATCACCGCAGGCGCCGACCAGCCCTACTACACCAACTCCACCCAGCTTCCGGTGGGGAGCACCGACGACATCTTCCAGGCCCTTTCCCACCAGGACGCCATGCAAACCCAGTACACCGGCGGGACGGTCTTCCACGGCTTCCTCGGCGAGAGGCTGGAGGACTGGCGCAGCGCCCGCCTGCTGGTGCGGCGCATCGCGGAGAACTTCCACCTGCCCTACTTCACCATCAGCCCGACCTTCACCATCTGCCCGGAACACGGATACATTTCCGGGGAGCACTTCTCCTGCCCCCACCATCACGAGGGGAAGGCGGCGTAAAGGCAGCTCTCAGCTCCAAGCGGCAACAAGAGACGAACCTCGAGCCCGGGCCTCTGCCCCTGGATCTTGAAATCGAACGAGGAGGAATCGATGGCGACCAAATGTGATGCGAAAACGGAAGTCTATTCCCGGGTGTGCGGCTTCTTCCGCCCCGTCCAGCAGTGGAACAAGGGGAAGAAGGAGGAATTCAAGGACCGCCGGGAATTCGAGGTGGGACCGAAGAAGAAGACCGGATAGATGCACGTCAAGGGATTCCAAGGGACCAGTCTGCTCGACTACCCGGGCCGCATCGCCTCCCTCGTCTTCTTCGGCGGCTGCAACCTGACCTGCCCCTTCTGCCACAACCCCACCCTGGTGACGGACCCGAAGCAGTATCCCGACTTCCCCCTGGAGGCCCTGCTGGAGGAACTGAGGCAGCGGAGTTCTTTCATCGACGGGGTGGTCATCTCCGGAGGCGAGCCGACCGTCGATGCGGGACTGATCCCCCTCCTGCGGAAGATCAGGGCGCTGGGCCTGCTGGTCAAGCTGGACACCAACGGCCTGGCACCCCGGGTGATGAAAGAGATCCTGACCGAGGGCCTGGTCGACTTCGTGGCCCTCGACCTGAAGACCGACCCGAAGCGCTACGGGGAACTGCACAGCGCCCCGGTGGACCTGTCCGCCCTGGAGAAGAGCGCCCGGCTGATCCTGGAACGGGCCCCGGACTACGAAATCCGCACCACCTGCGTTCCCGGCTTCGTCGAGGAGCCGGACATCGACGCCATCGGCGCCCTGGTCTGCGGAGCGAGGACCTGGGTGCTCCAGCAGTTCCAGCCCCGCCATGCCCTCGCCGAGACCTCGCGCGAGACCGACCCCCACCCTCCGCAACGCCTCGAGGCCTTCGCCGAGCTGGCGCGGGGATACGCCAGAACGGTGACCCTCCGGGGCCTGTAGCCCTTTCCCGAGCGCTCCCGGCCGCGGCGACTGCATTGACAGGCGGCCGTAGCTGTTATACTTTCCTTGCGTAACACGTTTCCACCATTCTTCACACCGCAGAGCAGGCACCATCATGCACATGGCCGACGCCCTTCTCTCGCCCGCCGTCGGCGGCGCCCTGTGGGCCGCCTCCGCCGGCACCCTCGCCCTTTGCTCGCGCAGGGCGCAGACCGCCCCGGAGGACGGCCGGGTTGCCCTGATGGGGGTCCTGGGGGCCTTCATCTTCGCCGCCCAGATGATCAACTTCGCCATCCCGGGCACCGGCTCGAGCGGACACCTGGGCGGCGGCCTGCTGCTGGCGATCCTGCTCGGGCCCCACGCCGCCTTCCTGGTGGTCGCCTCGATCCTTCTGGTCCAGGCCCTGCTCTTCGCCGACGGGGGCCTGCTGGCCCTCGGCTGCAACCTGTTCAACCTCGGCCTGCTCCCGTGCCTGGTGGCCTACCCACTCGTCTACCGCACCATCGCCGGAGCGCGCCCGTCACCGCGGCGGCTCTGGGCGGCCTCGGTGACTGCGGCCCTGGTCGCATCCCAGACCGGAGCCCTGGGGGTGGTGCTCCAGACCTCCCTTTCGGGCATCTCCGCCCTGCCCCTGACCGGTTTCGCCCTGGTGATGCTGCCGATCCACCTGGCCATCGGCCTGACCGAAGGGGTGATCACCGCCTCGGTCGTCTCCTGGGTCCGCAGGGTTCGCCCTGAACTGTTCGCGGCCTCGCCCGGGCAGGGCGGTCCCGCGCTCCGCAAGGTACTGGTCGGCTTCGTCCTGGCGACGGCGCTGACCGCCGGGGCCCTTTCCTGGTTCGCATCGCCCCGCCCCGACGGCCTGGAATGGTCGATCTCGCAGATGGCCGAAGACGGCCAGCTCCCCTCCCCGCCTTCGGGGCCTCACCCCGTTCTGGCCCACCTGCAGGAGCAAGTCGCCCTCCTTCCGGGCTACGGATTCTCCCCCGAGGGAACGGAACCCGTCCCCCCCGAAGAGGCCGCCTGGCCGGCCGTCGATGCAGGCACCACCCTTTCCGGCCTCGTGGGCGGCCTGCTGACCCTCGCCCTGGCCGTCGGCACCGGCCTGCTGCTGCGGCGCCGCTCCGCCTCTTCCTGACCCCGCCTTCGGCGAATCCCCCCGCCCCCTTTCCTTCCCCTGAAACAACAACCGTTCCCCTGCAATGGGATCCCCGCGCGGCCGAGAAAGACCGGTCCCTTCCTGAGTGGGAAAAACGCAAGAGCCACAGGCAGGCCATGTCCGGCCCTCTGGCGAGGAAAAAACGGGAAAAAAGCCCCCCGAGGGGGGGCTTCGGGCAGGCGATGGGAAACGGTGCGGGGGCGCCGATGAGCGGGAGGGTGTCAGGGGGCCAGGAAGGCTGGAAGATGCCAGCCGGGATCAGCGCGGCAGCAGCTTGTGGCAGAAGAGGCAGCGGATCGGGTCGGGGTGCTCCGCGGAGAAGGCGATTCCGTCCGGACCGTGGCACTCCTTGCAGAACTTCTCCGCGGCCTTCTTCCCCTCATCCTTGACGATGGGGTAGAACTTGGCGTGGATGTCGTCGTAGGGGACCTTGGAGGTCTTCTCCTCGCCGGTCAGGGCGTAGAAGGTGCCGAAGACGCCGAGGACAAGGACGATAAAGATCCAGTCGCGCTTTTTGAATGCCATGCCTTTTACCTTTCGTTGAAGTCGCGGGGACGGCCCCTCATTTCCCGGCCAGGACCGCGCAGCCGAGGGCGCCGTTGTGCTGGGGGTGCTCCGGGACGACGATCCCGGCCCCGGTCGACTCCCGGAGGAGCTCCCGGAAGGCGGCGCTTTTGGCCACCCCCCCGGTAAGGACGATTGTGTCCTGGGGAAAACGGTGCAGCATGGGGGCCACCCGCTTGATAAGGGTATTGTTGACCCCGGCGCAGAGCCGCTCCAGGGAGTGTCCCTCGATGATTTTGCCGATCAGCTCGCTCTCCCCGAAGATGCCGCAGGTGGCGTCGAGGGGGACCGGGTCGCGGTGGTGGCGGGAAAGCTCTTCGAGGGAGAGGTCGAGGACCTTGGCCATGTTCTCCAGGTAGCGGCCGGAGGAAGCGGCGCACTTGTCGTTCATGACGAAGTCCATCAGGATGCCGTTCTCCACCCGGGCCACCTTGGAATCCTGGCCGCCCAGGTCGAGCATGGTGAAGGTGGTCAATCCGGTCTGAAACCGGACCCCCTGCACATGGGCCTGGATCTCCGGAACCACCCGCGCCCCCTCCAGCCCGAGGGTGTTGCGGCCGTAGCCGGTCACGACGATTGAAAGGGCGGCCGGAGGCGGCCCGTCGAACAGGTCCATGGCCGCGAAATCGAGGTTCAACACCCCCTCGCGCATCGAAGCGAAGCGCTTGTAGAAGGGAATGGTCTCGAAATCCCGCAGCCAAAGGACCTCCCCGCCCTCCAGGGCGGCGAACTTGGCCTGACGGCTGCCCAGGTCGATGCCGAGCCCGGTCATGGCTTCCTCGCACGAAGCATTTCCACGAAGCCCTCGATGCGGATCCGGGTCCGGGCGTCGAGGGGACCGGGCCGGTCCCCCTCGAGGGTCAACACCGGCACCCCCAACCGCTGGCGCACGATCATGTCCTCGATCTGGCGAAAGCAAAAAGCCTGCACGTAGTGCACGACGCCGTCCACCCGCCGCTTGGCGATCTCCTCCTCGATGTCCTCCAGGCGAGTGAAGATGTCGTAGGGATAGGTGTAGCGCCGGTACTGCTCGACCAGGTCCCCGGTGGCGTAGGGCATGGAGAACTGGCGCTGGGTTTCGTTGAAAACCACCCGGGCCCCGAGGGACTCGAGGGCTTCGTAGAGGCCGGAGACAATGGGGGGCACCCCGATATAGGCCAGGCGCAGAGCATCCTGAATGGGAGGGCGCCGGCGGGCCTCGGCGAGAAAGGCGTCAACCTCGGCCTCGAAAGCGTCGGGGTCGCCGTTCATGTCCGAGGTGCAGACCTGGTAGTAGTGGTTCTCCTCTCCCGTGACCCGGTCCTCCTCCCAGGTCAGGCGGTCAACCTCGTGGACCTTGCTGCGCACCTTCTGCAGGCGCCTCCGGGCCTCCTCGACACCCTCGGAGGAGGCGCCGAAAACGCCGGCCAGCTTGTCGATTTCGTGGGAAAGGGTCGCCGCCGAGCGGTCATAGGGGAAAGCGAAGGGGACGGTTTTCACGCCGTGCAGACTCAGCACCTCCATCAGCGCCTGGGTGTTGGAGCAGTCCCCCTCGGTGACAGCGACCAGCTCGCGGATGCCGCGCCTCAGGGTGACCCCGTAGAGCCCCTTGATCCAGCCGCAGATGTTGCGGGGAAACCCCGCGACCTCCGCTTCCTCGATGAGCCGCCCGGGCTCGGGATCGGTGATGAAAATATTATTGAGGTCCACCGGCCGGCGGCCGGCGGCGATCAGAACTTCGATGGGAATGGTTGTGGTAAAACCGACCATGGACAACGCGAGAAAAGGGGAAAGGGCCGTAAGGGGGTCAGTCCGCCTTGATGAACAGCAGGTAGATGACCACCATGACCAGGGCGACCCCGCCGCCGACGAAGACCAGAAGGGTGTCGCTGGACATGCTCTCGAGGTTGGTCTCCTGCCCGAGGGTGTAGGAGACGAGCCCGACGAAACCGGTAACGCTGACGACCGTGGCCAGCAGGATGCGCCACTTCAGGAGCAGGGAGATCAGGCACAGCAGGGCCATCCCGCCCAGAAACCACGGGTTGCGGATCAGGTCCCCGATCTGCCACTGCTGCATGTAGCCCAGAACCCGTTCGGTCTGGAACAACTGGAAAAACTCGGTCATGGGACAATCCCCCTCCGGAAGATTTCGGCCCTTGCTCCTCCGTCTACCGAGCAGGCCGATACAATCTTCTCAACATAACAGTTTTCCATTAAAAGGCAAAGGACAAAAGGGTTCTTGTCCTTGACTCCCCCGCCGACATTCTCTAGTATGATCAATTCCTTTTCAGGCCTGAAAAATGGGAGTTTGCATGTCAGAGCGTGCCATCGGCATTTTCGACTCGGGAGTCGGCGGCCTGACGGTCTTCAAAGAGGTCCGGCGCCTTCTTTCCGGCGAGCAACTCATCTACCTCGGCGACACAGCACGGGTGCCCTACGGCACCAAAAGCCCCCGCACGGTCCTGCGCTACTCCCTGGAGGCCGCCGCATTCCTTGACCGGCAGCGGGTCAAACTGCTGGTGGTCGCCTGCAACACCGCCTCGGCGGTGGCCCTGGATGAACTGGAGGAACGCTTCAGCCTTCCCGTCGTGGGGGTCATCGAGCCCGGCGCCCGGCGGGCCGCTGCTGTCACCCGCAACCGCAGGGTCGGGGTCATCGGCACCGAGGGGACGATCAAGAGCGGAGCCTACACCCGAGCCATCCACGCCCTGGACCCAGGCATCGAGGTCCACGCCGTCGCCTGCCCCCTGTTCGTCCCCCTGACCGAAGAAGGGTGGGCGGAGCACCCCGTGGCCCGCCTTGTCGCCAGCGAATATCTCGCCCCACTCCTCGAGAGGGACATCGACACCCTGGTCCTCGGCTGCACCCACTACCCTCTGCTCAAGAGCACCCTGCACCAAGTCCTCGGCGAGGGGATCGAACTGGTCGACTCGGCCGAGCAGACCGCCCTGCGGGTCTCCGAACTCCTGACCGGGCGAGGCCTCTGCCGCCGAACCCCGCCTGACCCGTCTATGCTTTTCGTAACCGACGTCCCGACCCGCTTCGAAAGGGTGGGCGGCTCTTTCCTCGGCGCCCCCCTGCGGGATGTGATGCAGGTAGAACTGGACGACACCCTCCCCCCGGCGACCGATGCCCGAACCGCGGGCTGAAACGTCCGCCACAGCGTGCAAGGGGACTCCAAGACCATGAAAATATTCACCAAAGATCGCCTGACCCTGCTGGCCGTCATCACCGTCTTGGTGGTTCTCGGCATCGTAATGGGCCGCAGGCTCATGGTATCCACCCCACCGCCGGCGCCCCCGCCCCCGGCCATGGAAGAGCCCCGGAATCTGCGGGAGGTGATCCTCTACTTCGGCGACCCCGGCGGCAGCTACCTGGCGGCCGAGGCCCGGGAAATCGAGGACTGTCCGAACGAAGCCGACTGCATCGCCAGCACCGTCCGCGCCCTGGCCGACGGACCGCTGGGCGACCTTGTCCCGGTGATCCCCTCCCACGCGATTGTGCGGGGAGTGAGCGTGGAGGAAGGCACGGCCACCGTCGACTTCGGCCGTGAACTGATCTCGGCCCATCCCGGAGGAAGTGGATCGGAACTGCTGACGACCTACGGGCTGGCCAACACCCTGGCGGTCAACTTCCCCCACATCCGCCAGGTTCAAATCCTGGTCGAGGGGGCCGCCGTCGAAACGATCAAGGGGCATGTCGATCTGCGCTCCCCCATTCCGGCCGATTTCGACTTCAGCCGGCCGCCGGAGGGCTGGGCGCCCGGGTTCGGCGAAGAGGGGCTGAATACGCCGGCTGCATCTGCGGAAAGGGACGAATAGAATGGCTGATTTTCGACAGGCGATACGGGAAAAGGTTCTCGTCCTCGACGGAGCCATGGGTACCATGCTCCAGGAGCGCGGCCTGAAGGCCGGCGGTTGCCCCGAAGAGATGAACCTCACCTCTCCCGAGGTGGTGGAATCGATCCACCGGGAGTACCGCGAGGCCGGCGCCGACATCCTGGTGACCAACAGCTTCGGCGGCAGCCGGGTCAAGCTGGCCCACTACGGCCTGGAAGACCGGGTGCGGCAGATCAACGCCCGCTCGGTGGAACTGGCCCGCAAGGCCGCGGGCGACTCGTCCTTCGTGGCCGCCTCGGTCGGGCCGACCGGCCGGTTCCTTGAGCCGGTGGGAGACGCGGGTTTTGACGAGATGGTGGAGATCTTCGGCGAGCAGGTCCGGGCCTTCAACGAGGCCGGCGCGGACCTGGTCACCCTGGAAACCTTCCTCGACATTCGGGAACTGCGGGCCGCCGTGGTGGCCTGCAAAGAGTTCTCGGCTCTGCCGGTCATGGCCCTGATGACCTTCGACGACGGCGGCCGCTCCGTGCTGGGAACTCCGCCCGAAGCCGCGGCGGTCACCCTGGAGGCCCTCGGCATCGACCTGGTGGGCTCCAACTGCGGCCTCGGCGTGGAGGGGATCTATGAACTGCTGGTGAGGATGCGCTCGGTGACCTCCCTCCCCCTGATCTCCCAGGCCAACGCCGGCCTGCCGGCCCTGCGGGACGGCCAGACCGTCTTCCCGGGAACCCCGGAGGAGATGACCGCCTACCACGACCGGATGCTCGCCCTGGGGGTACGGGTCATCGGCGGCTGCTGCGGCACCACGCCGGACCACATCCGCGCCATTCGCGGGGCCCTCGAGGGGAAAGATCTCTCCTGGACGGCCCCGCCACGCCGGTGCATTCTCTCCAGCCGCACCGCAGTGGTGCCGATCGGGGGCGAGGCGCCCTGCGCCGTCATCGGAGAACGCATCAATCCCACCGGAAAGAAGCTCTACAGCGCCGAGTTGCGGGAGGGCAAGACAGCCTACGTCCGCCGCGAGGCCCAGGAGCAGGCCGCCGCCGGGGCGGCCCTGCTCGACGTCAACTGCGGAGCGCCGGGCGTGGACGAGCCCGCCGCCATGCGCCGGGCCGTTTTCGCCGCCTCCGGGGCGACGGCCGCCCCCCTGGTGCTCGACTCCTCCGATCCGGCGGCCCTGGAGGAGGGACTCAAGGCGGCCGACGGCAAGGTCCTGATCAATTCCGTTTCCGGGGAGCAGAAGAGCCTGCGGGCCGTCCTTCCCCTCGCCCGCAAGTACGGCGCCGCTGTCATCGGCCTGGCCCTGGACGGCAAGGGCATCCCCAAGACCGCCGAGGGACGCCTGCAGGTCGCCCGCACGATTCTCGAGGCGGCCCGCGAAGCGGGCCTGCCGAAAGAGGACGTGATCATCGACTGCCTCGCCCTGACCGTCTCCGCCGAGCAGGACCAGGCGTTGCAGACCCTCGAGGCGCTGCGGCGGGTGCGGCAAGAGCTTGGCCTGGCCACCGTTCTGGGGGTGAGCAACATCTCGTTCGGCCTGCCCCGGCGCCCGGTCCTCTCCTCGGCGTTCTTCGCCATGGCCCTGGAGGCGGGCCTCTGTGCCGCCATCATCAACCCCAAGGACGAGCGGATGATGGACGCCTACCGGGCGGCCATGGTCCTGCTGGGGCGGGATCTTCGCGCCGAGACCTACGTGGAAATCTACGGCCAGGCGCCGCCACCCGAAGCGTCCCCCCGTACCGGGGGGGAGCCCCTGGGAATACGGGAGGCGCTGGCCGCCGCCGTTCTTGAAGGTGACCGGGAGGGCATCGAACAACTGGTGGAGAAGGCCCTGGCGGAGGGCATCGCCCCCCTGGCGATCAGCAGCGAGGGCCTGCTGCCCGGACTCGAGGAGGTCGGCCGCCGGTTCGGAAGCGGGCAGATGTTCCTCCCCCAGGTCATGCTCTCCGCCGAGACCATGCAGACTGCCTTCGCCCGCCTCAAGCCGGAGATGCGCAAAGGGGACGCGCCCGACCTGGGCAAGATCCTCATGGCTACCGTCGAGGGGGACATCCACGACATCGGCAAGAACATCGTCTGCACCCTGCTGGAGAATTACGGCTTCGAGGTCGTCGACCTGGGAAAAAACGTCCCGGCGGAGCGCATCGTTGAGCAAGCCAGGGCCCTGGAGGTGGACGCGGTCGGCCTCTCCGCCCTCATGACCACCACCCTCAACCAGATGGAAATAACCATCGCCGAATTACGGGCGGCCGGAATCGAGGTCTTCACCATGGTCGGCGGCGCCGTGGTCACGCAGGACTACGCCGACACCATCGGCGCCGACCTCTACGCCGTGGACGCCCTGGAGGCGGTGGCCAAAATCAAGAAATTGCTCGGCGGGAAAAAGCCTTAAGTCTTGAACCGTTTAGCGGTCTGTGCTAACAATAGGCGAGTTTGATTCTCCCTTGTTCCGGGGCCCGTCATGGTTGTCGGCTTTAACCACAATTTCCGTTACAAGGACTTCCTGGTCCACATCCAGACCGAAGACAGCGGCCTGAAGAGTCCCCACATCGTCACTCTTCTTTACCGCGGGGGGATCATCATCGCCTCCCTGAAAGCCTCCTACGACGACATCCTCGGGACCGACGACCTGGAAGAAGTCGTCGAAGGGCGCATGAAAGACCAGCATCGCACCATGCTGCGGCGCCTGAAAAGCGGAGAGTTCGACACCGCCCTGGACCAGGCCGAAGAGAAAAGCCCGGCCTCCAAGCCCGGCCCCCCGGCCGCACCTCCAGCGCCGGCCCCGGCCCCAGATCCGCCCCCGGCCCCGGCCCCGATCGCGCCTCAAGCTACGCCCCCGACCAAGGCACCGCCTGCCGCAACGGCCCCAAAGCCCGCCGCCGGACGGCCGGCTGAGAAAAACGCCCCGGGAAGCAGCCTTGAACGGTTGGTTTTCGATTATCTGAGGAGCGGGCGCTAGCCCCCCTTCCCATCCAAGCCTCCCTCTGCCGAGGGGAAGAACAGAAAGGAAGTACCTGCCCCATGCTGACAGAACAGACCGTCCGGGAGCTTGAACAGACCGCCCGACAGCTTCGCGTGGAAATCCTCAAAATGCTCAACACGGCCAAGTCGGGCCACACCGGGGGAAGCCTCTCGGCCATCGACATCCTGACCGTGCTCTATTTCAACAAGATGCGCCACGACCCGAGCAATCCCGCCTGGGAAGACCGGGACCGGTTCGTCCTGTCCAAGGGGCACGCCGCCCCCGCACTCTACGCCAGCCTCGCCAAGGCCGGCTACTTCTCCCGCGACGACCTGAAGACCCTGCGGCGACTCGGCAGCCACCTGCAGGGGCACCCCGACATGAACAAAACGCCGGGAGTGGAAGTCTGCACCGGCTCCCTGGGCCAGGGCCTCTCCCAGGCCGTCGGCCTCGCCCTGGCCGGGCGTCTGGCGGGGAAAAGCTCCCGGGTCTACACCCTCCTCGGCGACGGCGAAGTCCAGGAAGGGCAGATCTGGGAAGCGGCCATGGCCGCAGCCCATTACCGGCTCGACAACCTCTGCGCCCTCCTCGACTGGAACGGCCTCCAGATCGACGGCGAGGTGGACAAGGTCATGAACGTCGGCCCCCTGGGGCCCAAGTTCCTCTCCTACAACTGGCACGTCCTTGAAGTGGACGGCCACGACGTCCAGGCCATCAGCCGGGCCCTGGCCGACGCGGAAAAGACGAAGGACAAGCCCACCATGATCATCGCCCGCACGGTCAAGGGCAAGGGCATTTCCTTCTTCGAGCACAAGGCGAGCTACCACGGCGTGCCGCCCAGCGACGAAGAGCTCGACCGCGGCCTGGAGGAGTTGGGCCACGCCTGACCCAGAGACGCCCCATCCGTGAAGAGGCGTTTCCGATGCCGACCGGCTCCAGGCAACGCCATTTGCGGCCTATCGATTCATGATTCACGAATTACCGAAGGGAAACACACAGTGAGCGAGATGATCGCAACCAGAGATGCCTACGGCAAAACTTTAGTGGAACTTGGCCGGTAGAACCCCCGGGTGGTGGTCCTGGACGCCGACCTCTCCGGGTCCACCAAGACGGCAGCCTTCGCCAAGGAATTCCCCGAGCGCTTCTTCAACGCCGGGATCGCCGAGGCCAACATGGTCGGGATGGCGGCGGGGCTGTCGGCCGGGGGGATGATCCCCTTCGCCTCCACCTTCGCCGTTTTCGCCGCCGGAAGAGCTTTCGAACAGATTCGCCAATCCCTCGCCTATCCCAGCATGAACGTCAAGGTGGTGGCGACCCACGGAGGAATCACCGTGGGGGAGGACGGCGGCTCCCACCAGTCGATAGAGGATCTGGCCATCATGCGGGCCCTGCCCAACATGACCGTGCTGTGCCCTGCCGACGGACCCGAAACGACGGCGGCCATCCGCGCCGCTGCGGCCCTGGACGGTCCGGTCTTCGTCCGCCTCGGCCGCGGCAAGGTTCCGGTGGTCTTCGATGAGGACTGCAGCTTCACCGTCGGCCGCGGCAAGACGGCCAGGGAAGGGACCGACCTGACCTTCGTCACCACGGGCCTGATGACCGCCCAGGCCCTCGAGGCCGCCCGGATTCTCGAGGAGGAAAAGGTCTCCGCCCGCGTCGTCCACCTCGGCTCCATCAAGCCCCTCGATGTCGACCTGGTGCTGCGCGCCGCCCGGGAGACCGGGGCCATCGTCACCGCTGAGGAGCACTCGGTCATCGGCGGCCTCGGCGGCGCCGTCTGCGAGGTCCTGGCCGAGGGGTACCCGGTGCCGGTAGAGCGGGTCGGCCTGCGCGACGTGTTCGGCCAGTCGGGAACAGCGGAGGACCTTCTGGTCCACTACAACCTGACTCCCGCGAATCTGGTGGAAGCCGCCGAGCGGGTCCTGCGGAGAAAATAGAACCACTGACCAAGCAACGGTCCAGCCCGGCTTCGTGCCGGGCCGGGGCTGTCTCTCAGGAACCCGGGGACGCTATGGCCCCGGGAATCCGCCAACGGCGCCATTTTGTTCGGCGCCGCGCATTCATCAGGGGTGGCGTTGTTTTTTAAAAGCCTCATCAGTAGCGTCATCATTCTCAACATCCTGCTCCTGACGGTGGGCATCGGGACCTTTACCCTGTTCCACATCCGCCGGGAGCAGATCCACCTCATCGGCGCGACCAAGGAGAGCGCGGAGTTGCTCCTGGCCACCGTGGAACGGGCCATTTTCAACTCCATGCGGGTCGGCAACAGCGAAGACGTGCAGGCGATCCTCGAAATGGTGGGACGCAGCCACAGCCTCACCAACGTCCGCATCTTCCACCCTGACGGAACCATCCTCAAGTCGGCCCGGCCCCACGAGATCGGCGGCCCGGTCGACTCCTTCGACCTCGCTCTCTTCCAGAACCAGCGCGCCGAAGGAATCTTCCGCGTCAACGGAGAGGAAGTACTGGGCATCGTCAAGCCGATCGTCTCCGACGAGCGATGCTTCCTCTGTCACGGCATCGGCCGCAAGGTCATCGGGGTCTTGAACCTCAACTTCTCCCTGGCCGACACCACCCGGAGACTGCGGGACTCCTCGCAGTTCTTCATGATCTCCACGGTATTCATCATCGTCCTGCTCTCTGTGGGGGTCTCCTTCATCCTGTTGCGCTTCCTTCGCAGCCCCATCAGCACCATAGCCGCCCGCATGGCCGAGGTGGAGGCAGGGGACCTGTCGGTGCGCATGAACCCCCGCAATGACGACGAGATGGGAAGCCTCATGCGCAGCTTCAACTCCATGGTTGACAACCTGGAGAAGGCCAAGCAGGAGCTGGAACGCTACCACTATCGCCAGATGGAGCGCGCCGACCGCCTCGCTTCGGTCGGGGAGATGTCCACAGGCATCGCCCACGAGATCAAGAACCCCCTGGCCGGCATCAGCGGCGCCATCTCGGTTCTGGCCAACGATTTCCCCGAGAGCGACCCGCGGCGGACCATCGTCCACCAGGTTCTGGAGCAGATCGCCCGCCTGGACAAGACCGCCACCGACCTGCTTCACTTCGGCCGGCCGGGCAAGCCCGAATTTTCCTTCGCAGACATCAACGCCATGGTGAAGAAGACCCTCTTCTTCGTCTCCCAGCACCCCGAGGCCCGCAATATTCACCGGGTCCAGGAGCTGACCCGCGACCTTTCCTCGGTCTGGGTCGACGAGAAACAGATTCAACAAGTCCTTTTCAATGTTATTATTAATGCCATCCAGGCGATGAAGGGCGGCGGAACCCTGACCATACGGACCGACTCGGTACAAAAGGAAGGCAAAGAATTCGTTCGGGTCTTTATCACCGACACGGCCCAGGGCATCCCGCCGGAGGAACTGGAGAAGATCTTCATCCCCTTCCACACCACCAAGACCCAGGGGACCGGACTCGGGCTACCCATCTGCCGACAGCTTCTCGAGCAGCACGGAGGATCGATCTCGGTGAAGAGCAGCGTGGGCGAGGGAACAACCTTCGCCATCGAACTGCCGGTGGATAACGGGCCGGCCCCGGGCCCCGAGGAGGGCAGCCATGTCCAGGCATAGGATACTGGTAGTCGATGACGAACATCTGATCCGCTGGTCCCTGGAGCAGAACCTCCGCAAGCAGGGCTACGAAGTGTCCACCGCCGCATCCGGGGAAGAGGCCCTCAAACTGCTGCGGGAGGAGACACCGGACCTGATGCTCCTCGACGTCCAGCTGCCGGGCATAAACGGCATGGACGTCCTGCGCAAAGTCAAGGAGACCGAGGAAGACATCATCGTCATCATGGTGACGGCTCTCGGAGTCCTGGAGACCGCCGTCAAAGCCATGCGCCTCGGCGCCTACGACTACATCAACAAGCCCTTCAACCTGGACGAACTGGCCATCGTCATCCGCAAGGCCCTGGAGACGAGTGAACTGAAGCAGGAGGTGGCCCACCTGCGCTCGGAGCAGTCCCGGCAGTTTGGCATCGCCAACATGGTCGGCGAGAGCCAGCACATGAAAAACGTCCTCTCCATGGTCGAGAAGGTCGCCAAAAGCGACGCCAGCACAGTCCTCATCCAGGGCGAGAGCGGCACGGGCAAGGAGCTCATCGCCAAGGCGATCCATTACGAGAGCGCCCGGGCCGGAAAGCCGTTCATGGCCATCAACTGCGCCGCAGTCCCCGAAACCCTGCTCGAAAGCGAGCTCATGGGTCATGAGAAGGGCTCCTTCACCGACGCCAAATCCCAGAAGAAGGGACTCTTCGAGGTAGCTCACGGCGGGACGGTCTTTCTCGACGAGATCGGGGACATGGAACTGGGGATGCAGGCCAAGCTGCTGCGCGTCCTCGAGGAGCGCTCGTTTCGCCGCATCGGCGGCACCAAGGACATCCAGGTCGACGTGCGCATCGTGTCGGCCACGAACAAGGACCTGCTCAAGGCCATCGATGAGAAGACCTTCCGCAACGACCTCTACTACCGGATCCAGGTCATTCCCATCCACATCCCCCCCCTGCGGGAACGCCCCGAGGACATTCTCCCGCTGACCCTGCATTTCATCGAGCACTTCAACCGGGAATTCGGCAAAAGCGTCAAGGGGATATCCAAGATAGCGGAAAAATTTCTGCTCGAGTACAATTGGCCGGGCAATACCCGCGAACTGAGGAACATCCTCGAAAGGGCCATCATCCTGGAGAGCGAGGAGACCCTGCTTCTGGAGCATCTGCCCCAGGAGATCGTCACCAGGACCGGCGGAGGAACCGGCGGCCCGCTCAATTTCCGTCTGCCTCCCGAGGGTGTGGACATCGAGGACGTGGAGAGGGAACTCATTCGCCAGGCTCTGGAATCGGCTCAGGGCAACCAGTCCAAAGCGGCCAAGACGCTTCGCCTGGGCATTGACGCCTTTCGGTACCGGATGAAAAAATTCGGATTTCTGTAACAGGAGCCTGCGCGGCCCTCGCGCCGCTCCCCGCGGATGTTGCCACCCGGAGGATCGTCCCGTTAATCGTCCCTTGCCCTGCCCGCGCCCCCTCCCTTCGAAACGGGGAAGGGCGGCCCCCCTGTACGCCACAGGGAGGAGCAGTCGCAAAAACCCAAACCCCTTTTCCCCGATGCAGTGGACAGCCGTGAAAAA
Source organism: Desulfuromonas sp. (assembly GCF_002868845.1). Classification (NCBI taxonomy): domain Bacteria; kingdom Pseudomonadati; phylum Thermodesulfobacteriota; class Desulfuromonadia; order Desulfuromonadales; family Desulfuromonadaceae; genus Desulfuromonas; species Desulfuromonas sp. The sequence goes on along the minus strand of NZ_PKUB01000048.1, from coordinate 136,764 downwards.
GATCTCTTTTATCGCCCTCGTCATCCTCCTTGGCCTCACCCTCCCCTCGACCCTTTTGGCCAAGGATCGCAAAGGGGTCATCTCCCTGACCGTTGTGGCCGGAGGATACACTCCCGACAACGATCTGAACATGGAAGCCGGTCCGATCTCCGGCCTGAGACTCGGCTACAACCTGGTCGGTTCCAACTTTTCCAACAGCTTCGGACTCGAGGCGGGCGTCTCCGTCGTCAGCAGCAAGAACAAGACGGATGGCAACAGCGCAAGCGCCTACCTGTTCAGGGCCGATGCGATATTCCCGGTTCTCCCCAAGAAAAAACTCACCCCATTCTTCACCATCGGCGCCGGCGGCATCATCCAGGACAACGGCAACACCACCGAAGGCGGAGCCATCGTCGCCTACGGCCTGGGAGCCAGGTACTCTCTCGTGAACTACCTGGCCGCCAGGGCCGAAGCCAGGCACGTCCGGTGGGTCGACACCTTCGGCTGGGACAGTTACGAATACACCCTCGGGCTGAGCTACATCTTCGGCCAGGAGCGCAAGAAAAAACCGCCCAAGGACGTCGACACCGACGGCGACGGGGTGCTCGATCCTCTCGACAAGTGCCCCGACACCCCGTCAGGGGTGAAGGTCGACAAAGACGGCTGCCCGCTCGACACCGACGGCGACGGCGTCCCCGACTACCTCGACAAGTGCCCCGACACCCCGTCAGGGGTGGAGGTCGACGAAGTCGGCTGTCCGATCGACACCGACGGCGACGGCGTCCCCGACACCTTCGACAGGTGCACGGACACCCCCGCCGGCGCCACCGTCGACGAGGAAGGATGCTCCATCGACAGCGACGGAGACCGGGTGCCCGACTACCGCGACATCTGCCCCGACACCCCGCCCGACACCCCGGTCGACGAGGACGGTTGCCCGGCCCCCGAGCCCGTCGAACCGCCGAGCATGGAGAAGGTCCTGGAAGCGGTCGCGCCGGTCATACCCGAGATCACGCTCCTTCCGCCGGACGAGAAGGGCGAGTTGACATCGATACTGACCTTCGACACCAACCAGGTCCCCTGGCTGAACTTCGATTTCGACAAGGCCAACCTCGATACGGAGAATCAGGAGAGGGTTGCCGGCTTTGCCGACCGTCTCCGGGAGCTGGGAATCATCTTCAAATTGCGGATCGTCGGGCATACCGACAGCAGGGGCTCCGAGGCCTACAACCAGAAGCTTTCCATCAGCCGCGCCCGGACCGTCGCCGACTTCCTGGTCACCTACGGGGGTTTCGATCCCGACACGGTGACAATCGAGGGCCGGGGCGAAAGCGAGCCGATCGAGACCAACGAGACCGATGAAGGAAGAGCGAAAAACCGCAGGGCCAACATCTACATCCATATTCTGGACAACTGATCCGGTTCTCCGGGCAGACGATTTGTGCATCAAATACCGGGAGGAGTTCCCTTGAAGGCGAAGATAAACGGCATCAACATCGCGTATGACGACGCCGGCAGCGGACCTGCCGTCCTGCTGGTCCATGGCTATCCCCTGTGCCGCCGCATGTGGCGCCCCCAGGCCGAGGCCCTGCGGGAGGCCGGCTACCGGGTCATCGCCCCCGACCTGCGAGGCTTCGGCGACAGCGAATCGGGCGACGCCCCCTTTTCCATGGACCGCTTCGCCGACGACATGGCCGGACTCCTCGACCATCTCGGCATCGAACAGGCCGCGGTCGCCGGAATGTCCATGGGCGGCTATGTCCTGCTCAACCTCCTGGAGCGCCACCCCCGACGCATTGCCGCGGCCCTGTTCGTGGTCACCCGGGCCGGCGCCGACGATCCGGCGGGCAAGAATAAGAGAACGGCACTGGCCGACGAGGTTCGCCGGGGCAGGCCCCAGGCCGTCGGCGAGGCCTTCAGAGGGGTCCTGTTCGCCGAACAGACCCCCGCCCGGATGCCCGGAATCGTGGCCGAGGTGGAGGGGATGATGGCCAGCGCGGACCCGCAGGGCCTGGCCGGGTGACTTCTGGCGATGCGCGAGCGCAAGGACTACGCCCCGAGCCTTCCCTCCTTCAGGCTGCCCTGCCTCGTCATCGGCGCCGAGCAGGACCGGGCCATCCCCCCGGATCAGTCCGAGGCCCTGGCCGCAGGCCTGCCCGACAGCACCCTGCGCCTTCTTCCCGGAGGCGGCCACATGGTCAACCTCGAGCAGCCCGAGGCCTTCAACGCCGCCCTGGTCGAATTCCTGGACGGGCTGGGCCTGCAGTGAGCGGCTCGGCGGTGGACGCAAGGAAGTTCGACCCGAAGAAACTGGCCAAGCTCATCGACCCGAAGCGGCTGGAGAGGGAAAACCCCGACCTGATCTGGGACACCCTCGCCCTGAAGGATCCCCGGGTCCTGGTCGACATCGGCGCCGGGACCGGGTTCTTCGCCGTCCCCTTCAGCCGCAAACTGCCCCGCGGCAAGGTCTATGCCTGCGACATCTCCGAGATCATGCTCGCCTGGATGAAAGACCACCTTCCCCCGGACTGCCGCGGCAAAGTGATCCCCCTGAAGATGGAGGAGAGCACCGTACCCCTCCCGGAGAACACCGCCGACCTGGTCTTCACGGTCAACCTCCACCACGAACTGGAAGCGCCCGAAGAACTGCTGAGAGAGGCCCATCGCCTCCTCAAGCCGGGCGGGACCCTCGCGGTCATCGACTGGAAAAAGGAGCCGACCGGCGACGGCCCTCCCCTCGCCACCCGGGTCGCCGAGGCGACCGTGGCCGCCCAGATGGAGGCCAGCGGGTTCACCGGCGTCACCCGCCACGCCGTCCTGCCCTGCCATTCCTTCCTGGTGGGGACGAGGCCCTGAGGCTCCGCGGGGTCAACCCTCCGCCTCGGTGACCAGGGAAGGCATCCCCCCCATCTCCCACGGGCTCCCCGGAAGAGCCCGAAACAACTTTCCCCACGAGACACCAGGGCATGCACATCCTCTCCGTCCAGTTGAAGAACATCAAGTCCCACCGCCAGTCGGCGTTCGACTTCTCCCCCGGCATCAACGTTCTCTCCGGCCCCAACGGCGTCGGCAAGAGCACCCTTTTCGAAGCGATCGGCTACGCACTGTTCGGGGTCGAGGCCCGGGATTTCGTCACCAAAATCGAGCGTTTCCTGACCATCGGGGCTGCAAGGGGAGAAGTGGCGGTCACCTTCGCCCCCGGCGACGGCCTGACCTGGCGGGCGACCCGCACCGTCGGGGGCGGAGCCAAATGGCTGCTTGCCAAGAAGATCGGGGAGGTCTTCGAGGTCGAGGAGCACGCCGGCGCAGCCGAAACCGAGGCCCGCATCGCCCGCCTGCTCGGCCTCGACAACGGCCGCCCCCTCGCCGACCAGTTCAAGCTCGTGATCGGCCCCTTCCAGAACGACTTCCTCGGGCCCTTCGTCATCCGCCAGCCGACCAGGCGCCAAACGGCCTTCGACGAAATCCTGGGCATCGACTCCTGGCGCAAGACCTTCGAGGGGACGGGGGACCTCCAGAAGGAGATCGCCGGACGCATCCAGACCCTCGAGGCCGAAGTCGCGGGGAAAAGGGACCAGATCGCCCTGCTGCCCGAGCGCAGAACGGAACTCGCGGACACGGCCGGGCAGGAAGCAGGGAGGCGAGGAGACCTGAAAGAGGCGGAAACGACGCTGGCCCAGGTGACCGAAGGCCTTCGGGACCTCGATGCCCTGGAGAGAACCATCCATGAGTCGACCGCCAGGCTCAAGGGGCTGGAGGAGCGCATCCTTGCCGGCCGCGAGCATGTGGCCACCCAGAAGGCCCTGGTCGGGGAAGCCCGCCTCGCAGAGGGACTCGTCGCTGAAAACCGTCCCGGCAAGGAAGCCTTCGACAGGGCCGAACAGACGCTGAAACAACTGCGGGAAAGGGAGAAGTCCCGCCAGGCCTCCGAGCGCAATCTACTCGCCCTGGACAAGGCCCACGACGCCGGGCGCCAGAAGATCGCCCTCGAGCAGGGGGAGATCGACAAGACCGCCCGCCAGCTCGAGGAGGACCTGCGGAACCTGGAACAGACGGTTCGAGCCCTGGAGGCTCCGGGGGAAGTTCGAGCCCTGGCCTCGTCCCTTCCCGAGCTGCGGCAGGAGAACGACCGTCCCAAGACAGACCGCTCCCAGCTGCAAGGCAGCCGCGCCGGCCTTCTCGAAGGGCGGGAAAAACTCGCCGAGGGGCTCTGTCCCTACTTCGCCGAACCCTGCCGGAACCTCGGCGGCAAGCCCCCCCGGGACGTCTTCACCGACCGCCTCGAGGGGCTCGACGGACGCATCGGGCACCTGGAAGCCGCCATCGCAAAACAGGACTCCCGACTCGAAGCCGCCGAGGGGGCCGAGAAGGAACTTGCCTCGCGGCGGGTACAGGTGCAGGAACTGACAAAACAGAAGACCGTCCTGCAACAGCGCCAGGCCCGGAATCTGGAGAGGGGGGCGGCACTCGAACGGCTGCGCCCCGAGCAGGAGAGGCTGGCCGAGGATCTGGCCGCCGCCAGGCGGGAACGGGAAGGATACCGGGGCATTGAGGAGGCCATCGCCTCTGCCGAAGCCGAGTGCGAGCGCCACCGGGCGGCACGCGACGCCTTCCAGGCCCATCTGCAGGCGGCCGGAGAGATGGAAGGGCGGCAGCAGACCCTGGATCGCTACGGAAAAGCCCTGGAGGGACTGCAAAAGGAGCAGGCGGCCGGGGCCGCAGGCCTTCGGGACCTCCAGGGAAGATACCGCTCCGGGGAACACGCCGCTGCCCGAACGGAAAAAGACCGCCTTGTCGCCCGGGCGGCGGCCCTCGACCAGGAGCTGAAAGGCCTGGCCCGCAACCGGGAGCGCCTCGAAGAGGAGGTTGGAAGGCTGCAGGCGGTGGAGGTCGAACTCAAGGCCCGGAAGGAGCAGATCAAGGTTCTTCGCAAGCAAGAGGAACTGGTGCGTTTACTGCGCAACCGGGTCTTCAAACAGGTCTCCGCCCGCCTCTCCGAGCGCTTCCGGGAGGAGATCGGCCGCCGCGCCGACCGCATCTACCGCTCGATCAGCGAGGCCGACGAGGAGCTTCACTGGGGGGAGAACTACCAGGTCTGCCTGCGTGACCTTTCCGACGGGGACGTGCGCACCCGAAGCGACGACCAGCTCTCCGGCGGACAGATGATGAGCGCCGTCGTCGCCCTGCGCCTCGCCCTGCTCCAGAGCCTCGGGGCCCGGATGGCTTTTTTCGACGAGCCGACCTCCAACCTCGACGCCGGTCGCCGGGAGAATCTGGCCCAGGCCTTCCGCGCCATCGACCAGGGCCAGCAGGAGGTCAGCGAACACTGGTACGATCAGCTCTTTCTGATCAGCCACGACGTCAGCTTTACCGAGATCACCGACCAGGTCATCGATCTGGGCGAATAATCGGCCCGCGCCCTTTACAATCCCGGCCCGAGTGCCTATATTTCTTCCATGTACCGGCCCGGCCGCCGGACCCCCAAACGACCGTTCACCTCAAGGAGGCCCCTGCCATGTTGAAACGCCTGTTGCTCCTCTTGACCGCCGCCCTCATTATTCTCCCCTCCCTCTCCGGTTGCGGCTACAACCAGATCCAGAAAAACGAGGAAGGGGTCTTTGCCGCATGGGCCGACGTGGAGGCCACCTACCAGAGACGGGCCGACCTGATCCCCAACCTGGTGGAGACGGTCAAGGCCTACGCCTCCCACGAAAGGGAGACTCTGGAGAGCGTCACCAACGCCCGGGCCAAGGTGGGCCAGGTCAACATCAGCGCCGACACCCTTTCGGATCCGGCCGCGATGCAGAAATTCCAGGCCGCCCAGGGCCAACTCTCCAGCGCCATCTCCCGCCTGCTCCTGGTAGCCGAACGCTACCCCGACCTCAAGGCGAGCCAGAACTTCCTCGACCTGCAGCACCAGCTCGAGGGGACGGAGAACCGGATCAACGTCGCGCGCCAGCGCTACAACAAGTCGGTGCAGACCTTCAACAGTTCCATCCGGACCTTTCCCAACAGCCTGACCAACAAGTTCCTGCTCCACCTGGAACGCAAGGAGCCCTTCAAGGCCGAGGCCGGCGCCGAGAAGGCCCCCCGGGTGCAGTTCTAGAGCATGCCGGTGCGCCGTCTTCTCCTGCTGGCCCTCCTCCTGCTGCTGCCCCTGCAGAGCTGGGCCCTCGACATACCGAAGCTCTCCGGCTACGTCAACGACAACGCCGGGCTGCTCGCCCCCGGGACGATCCTCAAACTGGAGCGCTTCCTGGGTGGCTTCGAACGCAGCGACTCCACCCAGATCGTGGTCCTCACCATCGCCTCCCTCGAAGGGGAAGCGGTGGACGCGTACGCCCTGCGCGTGGCCGAATCGTGGGGGATCGGCCAGAAGGGGAAGGACAACGGAGCCCTTCTGCTAATCGCCAAAGAGGACCGGAAAATGCGCATCGAGGTCGGCTACGGCCTCGAGGGACGCCTGACCGACCTGCTCTCCGGGCGGATCATCGACAACGAGATCACCCCCCGGTTCAAAGCCGGGGATTTCGACAACGGGGTCGTCGCCGGGGTGGCCGCCATGGCCGAGGCGGTACGCGGCGAATACCAGGGCACCGGGCAGAGCGCCCGCAAAAAGAAAAAGCGCAACCCCCTGGGATCCCTCGCCCTCCTCCTCTTCCTCGGCCCGGGCCTGATGTTCCTCACCGGCGGGCGCAGCCATCACCGGCGCGGCGGCTTCTGGATCGGCGGCCCCTTCGGGGGGGGATTCGGAGGCGGCGGTGGAGGCGGGGGCTTTGGCGGTGGAGGCGGAGGATTCGGCGGCGGCGGGGCCTCCGGGGGATGGTAGACAGGCATCCGCAAACTGCACGCCGAAGCCAAACGGTTTCAAGGCGTTAAGACCTCCGGATATGATAGAATGTCCTGCACCTCCGTATCTCTGCGACCGAACAACGAGGAATTGACATGACAAGGGCGAAAGACTTCTTCAACGACGCCGAAAAAGAGCGCATCGAGGCGGCGGTTCAGGCGGCCGAGGCACGCACCAGCGGAGAGATCGTGCCGATGGTGGTCGACGACTCCTACGACTATCCCCGGGCCGAGATCCTCGGCGCCGGACTCTTCTCCCTGGCCACCGCGACCTCCCTGAGCTGGGCCTTTTTCGGCGAATCCCTGTGGCACTTTCTGTGGCTTTTCGCCGCGGCCTTCTTCCCCTTCAAGCTTCTCATCCGCAACCTCCCCGCCCTCAAGCGGCGCCTGATCAACCCCGCGGAGATCGCCGCCGAAGTGGAGGAGAAGGCCCTGGTCTCCTTCCTGGAGCGGGACCTGCATCACACCCGGGACGCCACCGGCATCCTCATCCTCATCTCCCTGTTCGAGCGGCGGGTCTATGTCCTGGCCGACCGCGGCATCAACGAAACCGTCCCCGCCCACACCTGGGAGGAGATCGTCCACATCGTCACCAGGGGCATCCACCAGGGGCGCACCTGCGAGGCGTTGTGCGCCGCCGTCGCCCGCTGCGGCGAACTGCTCGAAAAGAACTTCCCGGTCAAAAAGGACGATACGAACGAACTGCCCAACCTGATCGTGGAATAGACCCCACCCTGCCGTCCGGACAGTCCCCCCTACCCCTCCACGAATACCGCCTCCCTGTAAAAGTCGAGACCCCGCCCCCCCCCCGGCCACTGCCGCAGCAGCAGGGTGTAGTTGCGCGTAGCGCGCAGCTCGAGGGCGAGCATCCGCTCGGCGAGGCGGCCGCGCTCCGTATCCGGGCCGTAATGGCGCTTCAGGATGGCGTGGACCCGGGAGTAGTTCTTGACCAGGGGCAGCTGCAACGACTTGCGGCAGGCGGCGAGAAAGGAGCGCCCCCGCCCGGAAAAGCCGAGGACATGCAGGTAGAGGGGGCCGGCATCGAGGAAGGCCGACATGTCGTCGTCTCCGACCTCGTTGAGGATGTAGGCGAGCAGGCGCTGGATGCGGGTGCGGGTGAAGTGCCGCGACTTGACCGCATCGACCAGCTCCTCGTAGCCGGAGGCGGTCTCGGCGGCCTCGCAGATGCGGTTCTCGATGCCGTCGGCGACCTGGTAGACCGAGCGCAGGGAGGAGGGGCCGCGAAAGATCCGCCCCAGCAGCAGGCGGTAGAGGTGGTCGGGCTCGAGGCTCCGCCCGGAGGCCAGGGCCTGCTCCAGCGGGGAACGGGCAGCGGCGGGGATGAAGGGCGCGACCTCCCTCCCCTCGGCGAACATGCGGCGGATGCCGGTGGCGCTGGCGATCCCCCCGACCGCCTCGGCGTCGTGGTAGCCCGCCCCGACCCGGGGAACCGTCAACGGCCGGATGGAACTGCCGGCCTCGCGCAGAGCCTTCAGATAGGCGATGCCAAGGATGTTATTGGGGGTTTTCAGGACCTCCCCGGCCTCCCCGGCCCCGGACAGGCTCTCCACGACCCTCTGCCGGGCCGCGGGGTAACCCATGCCGCTGCGCAGCAGGGCGGCGGTCTCCTCCCCGATCTGCTCCGCCCGCTCCTGCAGGAGTTCGGCGCAGTCCTGCAGGGGGCCGATCCCCCCCGCCTCCGAGCCGAAGCAGAGGGCCTCGACCCCGCCGAGAGCCTCAAGGGCCCGCACCGCACCGGCGGCGAAGTGGGGAGCGCTGTTGCAGGCCCAGGGAAAGGGGAGCTCCAGCACCAGGTCGACCCCGGCGCGCAGGGCCATCTCGGCCCGGGTCCACTTGTCGACCAGGGCCGGCTCGCCCCGCTGCAGGAAGTGGCCGCTCATCACCGCCACCGCCACCTCTGCCCCGGCCGCCTTCCGACTCTCCCGCAGGTGGTGAAGGTGCCCGTTGTGGAAGGGGTTGTACTCGGTAATCAGGCCGACGGCGCGCATAGTTTCCCTGTGGAACACAACTGCTTGGTGGTTGTCGCGCGAGTCCCCACAGCTACTCCGAGACGGCAGGCTCTCCATCGATTTCCATCATCGGGTAGATCCACCACAGGTCCTCGGCCGGCAGCTCGGCCTTCGCCACGTCGCTCGAAAGATCGGCCAGTTCGGTCACCTTCAGCCCCCTTCGGCTGACCGAGTAAAGGAAGTCCCCTGCTCCTTCTTCGCCGATGAACAGGCTGCGGCGCACCGCCTCCGGGGAGTACCATCCCCCCTTTGCGTCGTCGCGGAAGAACTCGGCGTGGTCCACGGTGCCGCGCAGGGAAAAGCCCGCCTGCGGATCGACGTCGTAGAGGTGGAGTCCGGCGAAGACGTCCCAGCCGCCGTAGAACTCCGGGCCGGAAGCCTGGCCCCAGGCCGTCACCGGCAGGGCGAGAACGCCCGCGGGGGAGTAGTAGGTGAATGCGTGGTGGTCGTACTCGGCGTCCGAGTAGCTCCCCGCGCCGACGAGAAGGCTGTCGAGTTCCTTCGAGTCGGCAAGATCGGCCACGTCGAAGAGGCTCAGCTTGAGGCTGTTGTTTTCCGGGTCGCGGCCGACGGCGATCAGGCGCTCCTCCCCGAGGGGATGGAGGTAGGTGGAGAAGCCCGGCACCTCGAGTTCGCCCGCCACCTTCGGGGCTGTCGGATCGGAAAGGTCGAGGGCGTAGAGGGGGTCGATGCGTTCGAAGGTGACCACGAAGCCCCGGGAGCCGAGAAAGCGCACCGCGAAGATCGACTCGCCCGGCTTGCCGATCCCCTCCAGGCGGCCGAGCTCCTTCAGGGCCTCCCCCTCATGGCCGAGGGCGAAGACCCTGTTCTCTGGGCCGCTGCCCGTCACCCAGGCCGGCTCGGTGGTGGCCACCCGCAGCACGCCCTCGTGTTCGCTCAGGGAGAACTGGTTGAGCACCCAGCCCGGGACCTGCCCGCTTCCGGCGTAGGCCGGCTCGGAGCCTAGAACGAAGCGGTGCAGGGTCGTGGTCGAGCGCGGCTTCTTGCTCTCGCCCTCCGCCACCGGCCACCACAACCAGACGTCGTTGTTGGCGGCCGCGACGTAAAGGCTGTCGGTGGAGGCGTAGACGATGCCGCTGTTGCCGAGCAGGGAGACGCTCTCGAGCTCCCCCTGGGGATTGTCCAGATTGAGGGTGAGGAGGGTCAGAAAGCCGCTGCCGTTCTCCTCGGCGGGGCGGTAGACGTTCTCGCAGGCACAGAGAAGGTCGACCCGGGGCACCGCCCCCCCGCCGACATAGACCTTGTCGAGATAGCTCGGGAAGGAGTCGTCCATCCCGACGGCCAGGGCGGCCGGGACCGACGTTCCGGAGGAGGTTCCGCCTTCCCCGCCCGGTTGGGCGACGGTGACGTCGTCGGTGGCCATCCCCATCGCCCCGTAGCTGTGAACTCCGGTGGTCAGCACGAGGTGAAGGCGGCCCTCCACCAGGCGGGCGTCGGCGTAGCTTCCCTCCAGGTAGCTTTCCCGCAACAGGGTCGGCGCGGAGCGGTCGGAGAGATCGAAGAGGGACAGCTTGACCACCTCCCAGGACTGGGGGGCGAACCCCGCATCGAGGCCCTCCAGGTCCCAGACCCGGGCGAGGACCGCCGCCACGTCCCCCTCGACGAAAAGGGCGAAGGGGTCTCCCTCCAGCTCCATGCGGGCCAGCTCGCCCGTCTGCCCTGCGGGCCAGGCGTCGAAGATCAGCAGGTGGCCGCCGGTCACGAGGTAAAGGAAGTCGCCGTCGCTCTTCACGAAATCGGCCTCGTCCACCCCCGCCTCCTGCACGTTGGTGGAGGTGTACTCGCGTTCGGCGCCGTCGTCGGCGGCCGAGGCGCCTGAGTCGGCTTCGGGCGTCATGACCTCGTTGGCCGTCTCCCAGGCCATGTCGAAGCTGCCGAACAGGCCTGCCTCAGCGTCCCGGGTCTGCTTCAGGTAACCGGAGAGATCTGAACAGTCGGAAAAACGCAGCAGCCCCGCCTGGGGCTGGGGCTGAGGGTCCGGCGTGCCATTTCCGCCGTCGGAGCAGGCGGCAGCAAGAAGGGCCAGGACTGCAAGAAGGGTCCAACGGATGGTTCGGGTGCCGGGCATAACGATCTCCTCTTCGGGGGTTAATCCAAAAGCACCGGAATGCGCGTCCCGATGCGATTTTCCTCCGCTGAGACGACGGAACGGTAGGCGAGAGCCTCGACCCCCTCTGCGGAGGCCTGGCGCAGAAGGCTCCCGTACTCGGGGTCGATGGCGTCGGCAGGACAAAAAGCCTGCGCCTCGCCGCGCTGGACGAGAAAGAAAATCACCCCCCGCAGCCCCTGGCGGCGAGCCTCCATCAGCTCCCGCAGGTGCTTCTGTCCGCGGGTCGTCACCGCGTCGGGAAAGCCGGCGACGTCCGGGGAGCAGCACAGAGTGACGTTCTTCACCTCGACCAGGATCTTCTCATCATCCCCCTCGAGGAGGAAGTCGATGCGGCTCTCCCCGTAGCGGTACTCGGGGGTGACGGCGTAGCCGGCTAGCTCGGGGATCGTCCCGCTGCGCAGCCCCTCCTCCACCACCCGGTTGGTCCGGTGGGTGTGGGTGTCGACCCAGTGCCCGTTCACCCGGATCAGCTCCAGGGTGTAGGCCAGCTTGCGGGCCGGGTTGTCGGCCCGGGAGATCAGCACCCGGTGCCCGGGGACGGCGCACTGCTTCATGCTGCCGGTGTTCGGGGTGTGGGCGGTGACGACCCTGCCGTCCTCCAGTTCGACGTCGGCGAAAAAGCGCTTGTAGCGGCGCACCAGGATCCCCGCGAGCAGGGGCGCGGGGAGCCTCACCCGCCGATCTCCGCCATCTCCTTTTCGGAGAGGCCGAGCAGGTAGAGGATGGAGTCGAGGCCGAGGTGGCTGATATGGGTGTCGGCCTGCTCCCGGACCCGGGCCTTGGCGTTGTAGGCGATCCCCAGACCGGCCCGGCCGAGCATCGGCAGGTCGTTGGCCCCGTCGCCGATGGCAATGACCTGGTCGAGGGTGATCCCCTCCCGCTCGGAGATCTCCTCCAGGAGCTGCGCCTTGCGGGCGCCGTCGACGATCTCGCCCACCAGGCCGCCGGTCACGACCCCGTCGGCGATCTCGAGCTGGTTGGCATAGGCGTAATCGAGACCGAGTTCGGCCTTTAGCCTGTCGGTGAAGAACTTGAAACCTCCGGAGATGACCGCGGTCTTGAAGCCGAGGCGGCGCAGGGTACGCACCAGGGTCTTGGCCCCGGGGGTGAAGGGAACGCTGCGGTAAACCATTTCCAGGGCCTCGGCCTTCAGCCCCTTGAGCAGGGCCACCCGCTCCCGCAGCGAGGCCTGGAAGTCGAGTTCGCCGTTCATCGCCCGTTCGGTGATCTCCGCCACCTGCTCCCCGACCCCGGCGATGCGGGCCAGTTCGTCGATGACCTCGATCTGAATCAGGGTGGAGTCCATGTCCATGACCACCAGGCGCTTGGCCCGCCGGTAAAGACTTTCCTCCTGCACCGCTATGTCCACCCCCATCTCGGACCCGGCCTGCAGAAGCTCTCGGGTCATGCCCCTCAAGTCGGGCCTCGGCGGGGTGGTGACGAGCAGCTCCACGCAGCGCAACTCCCCCTGGTTGAGCTTGGAGATGCGCTCGACGTTCCCCTCCTGGTCGGCCAGGATACCGGAGACGCGGGCCAGGGCCGCGGCGCTCACTCCGCCGCCGAGGACCGTCACCACGAAGGCGCAGCGGTCGCTCTTGCGCCGGTACTCCTCCTCGGCCAGGACCTGAAAGTCGAGGTCGAGGCCCAGCTCCTTGGCCAAAAAAAGGAGTTCCTTGATGAGCGGCTTCTGGTCGCTGCCGCCGCCGGGAAAATCGATAATCACCGAAAGGGAGAGGAGGGTGTGGGTCACCGTCTGTTCGATGTCCCGGATGCGCGCCCCGGCCGCGGCGATCTGGCCGGTGACCGCGGCGATGATCCCCGGCCGGTCGGGGCCGGTCATGGTGATGAGAATCAAACGGTTGTCCATTGCGAACCTCGTCGTGGGAAGTGGGGGCATTCTACCCCGGATCTCCTTCGCCCGCAACCGCGATAACTCCCAGCGATACCGCAGGATAACGGGGGCGCGTGCGCTCCTTTCGGAAGGCGGAAAAAGAAGGCAAATCGAGCCCCGTTGCGCTTAAATGGGTGAGATCCAAGGAGGGTGGCCATGCTCGACGAACTGCTGCAAAGAAGCCTTCGGCTCTTTTCCCCCGGGCGAAGGCCCCCAAGGGCCCCTCCGGACCGGGCAAGCTCGGCACCTTTCTGGGCGTCTTCACCCCCACGATCCTGACCATCCTCGGGGTCATCATGTACCTGCGCTTCGGCTGGGTCGTCGGGCAGGTCGGCCTGGGGCGCACCCTGCTCATCGTGGCGCTGGCCAACGCCATCTCCCTCGTCACCGCCCTCGCCCTCTCGGCGGTCGCCACCAACACCCGGGTCGGGGTCGGCGGCGCCTACTACATCATTTCCCGGAGCCTCGGCCTGGAGATCGGCGGCATCGAAAGCAACACCGTCATCCTCGGCTGGCCCGACGAGCCGAAGCGCATGGTCCACTTCCTGCGGGCCATCCGCCGCCTGGCGCGCCTCAACCAGTCGCTGCTCATCGGCCGGATCCGCCCCCTGGCCCCGAGCCGCGAGGGAGTGCGGCGCACCATCCACATCTGGTGGGGAGGCCTGCAGCGCAACGGCGGCCTGGTGCTTCTCGGCCTCGCCGTGCCCGAGAAGGGCGAAGAGGAGACCTACTCCCGCCGTCTGAACGAGCTGGCCGAGGGGCTGCCGTCGTGCTTCTTCGTCCACAACGGAAGCCTCTTTATCGGCGAACTCCTCACTCCCGACGACGGGGAGGAACAGGGGGGAAACCCCGCCTGACCCCCACCACTCCTTGCTCACCGCCCCACCCCTGGTAAAATGAGTAGAATTTACCCTTTCCTCTGGAGGTAGAAATGATCAAGACGTTCGGGATTTTGGCGGCTATTCTGCTCTGCGCGGCGCTGGCCCTGCCGGCTACGGCCGCCGACTACGTTGGCTCGGAGAAGTGCTTCACCTGTCACGCCGAACAGTTCAACGACTGGCAGGCCAGCGGCCACCCCTGGAAGCTGCGCAAGGTCGAAAAGGCCCGCTACGCCAAGCTCCCCCTGCCCCCCGGCTACAGCTGGGACGACATCTCCTACGTCATCGGCGGAGCGACAAAGAAAGCCCGCTTCATCGACAAAAAGGGCTACATCATCACGACCGCCAAGGACGGCAGCGAAGCCAAGACCCAATACAATCTCGCGAACGGCTCCTGGTCCTTCTACCACAAGGGGGAGAAGAAGCCCTACAAATGCGGCCCCTGCCATATGACCAACTACAGCGCCGACGGACACCAGGACGGCATGGTGGGGATGATCGGCACCTGGTCCGAGGACGGCATCGGCTGCGAGGAATGTAACGGACCGGGCGGGGAGCACATCAAAAAGCCCTCCAAGAAGACCATCGCCATCGACCGCGGCGCCGAGGCCTGCGGCAAGTGCCACCAGCGCGGCGGCATGGGACCCGAGCCGCCGGCCAAAGGGGGCTTCATTCGCCACCACGAGCAGATCAACGAGCTCAAGGCGGGCGTCCACAAGAGCCTGGCCTGCATCGACTGCCACAACCCCCACCAGCGGGCCATCCTCGCCAAGGACAACTGCGCCGAATGCCACGCCGCCGCCGCCAAGTCCTACGCCGCCTCGATCCACGGCAAGGCGGGCCTGGGCTGCAAAGAGTGCCACATGCCCAAGGCGACCAAGTCGGCCATCGCGGTGGCCAGCTACACCGGGGACGTGCGCACCCACCTTTTCAAGATCAACGTCGATCCGAAGGCGGCGATGTTCAAGACGGTCACGGAGAAAGAAAAGACCTCGACCTTCGCCCAGGGGTACCTGACCCTCGAGTATGCCTGCCTGGCCTGCCACGGAAGCCGAGACAAGGCCTGGGCGGCCAAGTCCGCCAAAGGGTTCCACAAAATGTAAGAGAGGGACCGGCATTGGAATCCCTATGCGGGGCTCCGAAAGGGGCCCCGCATTATTTTTCGCTACCGGGAGTGGATACTCCTGATAAAAAGATGCATGCCCCCATTCGGCCCATCTAGTGTTTCCGTTTCCTGAAGAATTTTGTATACTTCAAGAGTGCTAGAAAAATTAAACGCCCCTTATTGGAGCGTCGCCTAAAAAACGCCCCATGGAGAGTGCAATGCATTCAGGAGAGGACCATGCTGATGGAATTTGACATCTATTTCAAACCGCCGTCATCACAGGACGTCGAGAAGCAGCGCGCGACACTTCTGTCGCGGCGGAAAAAAGCCGCCGCCTTCGCCTCGCTGCTGGCTCTCCTCTGGGCCGGCGCAATCTACCTGCTCTGGACGATGAAGTTCGCCGACCAGCGAACGACCCTCGCCCTCGGAGGAGGCACGGTGGTCTTCGCCCTCCTGGCGCGGTTGCTCGGGGGATCCCGGGCCGCGGTGGGAGCGATCGCCTGCCTGTTGGTGGCTCTGGGGGGCACGACCGCGGCGACCTGGATCCTGACAACGAGGAACGACCTCGCCCTGGCCGTCTACGTCGGGGTCGGCGGCGGACTGCTGCTGGGGATCGCCTGTCTGGCCATCGGCCATCTGCTGAGAACGGCGCAGGAAGGCCTGCAGGCCCTCAAGCCGATACCCGAGAAGAGAAAGGCCCACTCCAGGGTCGTCGAGCTCTGCGCAAAGCACCCGATGCTCGAAACCTATTTCCGGCAGGTCCGCGAAGCGGGACGCCCCCTTCTCAAAGGCGAGATCGCCGCGATGAAAAAATGGGCCCAGAAGAGTACCCGGGCGGCCCTGGTGCCCGAACCGGCGGAAGATCAACCCGAACCCGCCTGGAATGAGAGGACATCGACCGCTGAGAACCCTTCCGTTTCCGAACCGGTGGAAGTGGCGGAACACCTGCACGGGGAGGAGACCGAACCCTGGGACAGGGAGCGGAGATAAGCCCAATGGGCGATGCCCCCGTCCGGGGCCAAGTCGCAAAAAATGCAAAAGCGGGGCTCCGACAGGGGCCCCGCTTCTTTGTTGTGAAGGACATAATGAGATTTTCAGGAAGGAGCAAGGCAAACCCGTCCCCGGGAACGATCCTTGTTCCGGCCGGCTACCCGGTTCCAAGCCCACGAGATCGAACATGCTCGTAAATCACCATGTTCGGCGCGCAGATCTCTTCAATCCTCTTTCGCAACTCATTCGACCCCTTCGCCTTATTCATCAACTCCAGATGCTCGGGGTTATTGAGAACGGGGCTTTTGCGCTTGTGGGGGATCTCGAGGCGAAGGCCAAAACGCTGCGACATCGCATTCTGGAACCCCTTCAGATCCTCCAGGCAACCGATAACGGCGAGGCCGCGCATTCGCTCGATGGCGACGGTCACGGCCCGATGCGAGCAATAGTCCTTCCCCGCCTGAGTCCCCCCCAGGTAGCGCACATAACTGCTGCCCAGGCTGCGCCCCTGTTCGCTATCGAGAAAAGCCTCGATGTCCAGATCAATTTTCCCATGGCCGGCGCTTTTGAATCTGCGGTAAAAGTAAGCTGAATACCAGCGGGCTACGGGCTCCCTGATCACGCTGACGCAATGATAACCGCGCCCTTCGAGATTTTTCATGGCCGGTTCGTACCACAGGTGGCCGGTGATGAACTTGACGCCCCGTTCGGCGGCATAGAACGCCAGGGAGGCACGCAGCGACTGGACGGCGGCATCGAAACCCCTGTCCGAACCGGACATCCCCGTCAAGGCCTCTGCGGCTCGGGAGGATTGCCCGGCACGGATATTGAGATCGGAAAGGCGATAGTGGCGGCGGATCGCCGAGGCCACCGAACTGCCGCCGGTCTTCGGGATGTGCACGAGGATTAAACCCGGCTTGTCACGATAAAGGCGCTCTGCTACAGGTTCCCAATGCAGACCCAATTCAGCCCCCTCAAAGGTCAAAGGATTGTTTTCGGTGAATCCATCGGAACGGCCTCGCCCCTGCTTGCATCAGACTCCCCGAAATCCGATCGTAAATGTACCAAGAGGGATTTTTTTAATCAACCGTATCGAGCAGGGATTGCGAACAGAGATCCCGTCGACCCAAGCCCCTTCCCCATCGGCCGCAAAACACGATAGTCCCACAACTTCAGATCCTTCTGCCTTTACCCGGGACCGCCGAGAAAGCCAACAGGGGCAGATCTTGCGCTGCCACACTTCTCTTCCAAAATCGCGGTGTCACAATGTCATTTCCGTCATAGCAGTCGCCTTATATCATCTTTTATTCAAACCTGCCGACACCCCTCTCCCTCCTTCTCCTGCCAGTAGGCATACTCGTACAGCCACTCATCCCGCCGGAAGGTGACGAGTTGCCGCATCCGCTGGCGAAACTCCTCCATCTCCCTCTCCGTCTCGGGATCGACACGCTGGCCCCGCCAGGCCTTCACGAGCTTCTCGCCCAGCTCGCGGGCGCTCCGGATGAGGCCGTCGGTGAACTGGCCCTCGGGCAGGGCGCCCATGGTGGCGTGGACGCCGCCGACGGGGCGCACCCCGGTGATGACCAGGAAGCGATTCATGTAATCGATGATGGGATCGTCGCCACCCCCTCCGGAGGTGACGATCGAGGCGCCGTACTTGCCCTCGAAGCCGAGACGGTGCACCACCCCGCAGCAGCGGTCCATGAAGGCCTTCATCTGGGCGCTGACGCTCTGGATATAGTTGGGACTGGCGAGGACCAGGCCGTCGGCGGCGGCGATGCGCTCGCAGATGGCCTCGAAGGCGTCTTTCTGCTTGCAGCGGCCGATTTTGTGGCAGGCATCGCAGGCGTCACAGGGCTGGACAGTGCCCGGCTCAAGACTAACGATCTCAGCCTCGGCACCGAGAGCTTCCGCCCCTTCGAGAACGTGGCCGAGCAGGCGCGAGGTGTTGCCCTTGAGTCCGTGCGGGCTCCCCAGAACGCAGACGATCTTCATGATCCTACCTCCCCCGTCAGACATTGACATTCAACGGTTCGGCCTCCTTGAACCAGAAGCCCGAAACCGCCTAAGATGAATACCGCTCGTGCACCCTGGTTGTCAATTCCTTAATTGGACAAAACAAACCCCCGCCCGTCCCCCTGGAGCCCCTTTTCCCCTGGGGGCCCGCCTTGACACGTCCCATGGCACCGATATAATCCGGACAGAAAGACGATACCTTGCCCCGCTCGAAACGGGCGCACGACGGGAAGGAGTGACCCATGAAAAAGCTGACGGTGACGGTGATGATCACCTCTTTTCTTCTGGCCGCCTGCACACCCGGCATGGGGCCGAAGGAATCGACGAGCACGGTGATCGGGGCCGGGTCGGGCGCCCTGCTCGGCGCTCAGATCGGAAAAGGCAGGGGGCAACTGGTGGCGGTGGCCATCGGCACCCTGGCCGGCGCCATCCTCGGCCAGGAGGCAGGCAAGTCTCTGGACAGAGCGGACCAGTTGTACATGCAGCGCAACGCCCAGTACGCCCTGGAGAGCACCCGGACCAACACGACCACCACCTGGCGCAACCCGGACACGGGCAACTACGGCACCATCACCCCTATCGAGACCTACCAGACCGGGCAGGGCCAGTACTGCCGCGAATACCAGCAGGCCATCACCGTCGGCGGCCAGCAGCAGCAGGCGTACGGCACCGCTTGCCGCCAGCCCGACGGCAGCTGGATGATCATCCGCTGACGACTGACGGCCGGCGGAGCGAGCCGCCTCAAATCTCGCGCCAGAAAAAGAAAAGCCGCACAGCCATCCGGCCTGTGCGGCTTTTCCTTTCATCGTGTCGCCGGTCCCCTTACTCGAACTGGGACTTGAACTCCGCCATCGCCGTCTTGAGCCCTTCCAGTTCCTCGCGCAGGGCTGCAACCTCTTCCTCCAGGGCCGCGATGCGCTCGTTCTCGGCCCGCACCCGGAGGGTCGCCGCCTCGGCCGGCGGGGCGTTCCCCTCGCTCTCGGTCTCGGGTTCCCCGCAGAGGAGGTGGGCGAAGCGGTTTTCCTTGCGCCCGGGCTGCCGGGGAAGCTTGACGGCCAGAGGAGGCTCCTTGTCGGCCAGGACCTGCAGCGCCGCTTCGACTTCGGCCAGCTCGGCGAAGGGGTGCATGCGCTCGGTCCGGCCGCGCAACTCGCCGACGGTCTGAGGCCCCCTCAGCAACAGCATGCAGAGCAGGGCGAGCTCGTCCTCGTCGAGCATCAGTTTGCCCCGCAGGTTGTGGCCGTACTTGGGAACCCGCCCGCCGCTGGCCGCGGCGACGGCGAGCCCGACGGCGCGCAGCCGCTCCAGAGCCCGGGCCGCGTCGGCCTCCTCGAGAGCCATCACCGGGTTGCGGTTGCTCTTCTGGTTGCAGGCGTTGGTCAGGGCGTTGAGGGACAAGGGGTAGTAGTCGGGGGTGGCCATTTCCTTCTCCACCAGACATCCGAGCACCCGCGCCTCGATCACGTCCAGAGTCGTTGCAGTCTCCATCCGGTTCCTCCTGGTTTCTATCATTTTCGATGATATGGAAATCCCGGGCAATTCTCTGCTTCCTGCCCGTGCAGCTGAATCGTGAGCTCTCGCCCACGTCAGGGGCCGTTTTCAGAATCGATTGTAGCGCCGAATTCCCCCCTGGCCAACCAGCGCGAGGGAACCGAACCGCTCCAGCCGAGCCGGTCGATGACGGTGCGGAAGCCGGCCGAAAGAGGAGCCGTAACGCTTACCCGCCGGCCGGTGAAGGGATGGTCGAAGGATATCTCGACCGCGGCGAGGAGCATTCGGGAGGAGGCGAGGTCCTCGCGGAAGAAGCGGTTGTGGCGGCCCTCGCCGTACTTGGTATCGCCGACGATGGGGTGGAAGACGTGCTTGAAGTGGCGCCGCAGCTGGTGCCTGCGGCCGGTGCGAGGGCGCGCCTCCACGAGGCTGTAGCGACTGGTGGGGTAGCGCCCCACGGCAAAGGGGAGCTCGACTGCGGCGAGGCGGCGGTATTCAGTGATGGCCCGGCGGGGCTCCCCCTCCCGCGGGTCGCGCAACTTCTCGGGCCGCTCGGCCAGGGGGTGATCGATCACTCCGTGCTCGGCGGCGACCCCCCGCACCACCGCGAGGTATGCCTTCTCAACCTCTCCCCCGGCGAACAGACCGGAGAGCCGAGCGGCGCTCTCCGGGCAGAGGCCAAACAACAGCGCCCCGGAGGTCGGCTTGTCGAGGCGGTGCGCGGGGTAGACGCGGCGGCCGAGCTGATCGCGCACGATTTGCAGGGCGAAACGGGTCTCGCGGCGGGCGATGGGGCTGCGGTGGACGAGGAGCCCGGCGGGCTTGTCGACCACCACCAGGTGCTCGTCGGAATAAAGGATGTCGAGGGCCTCCCCGGTCATCGGCAGCGCCCCTCGGGCTCGGCGATCAGCAGGCGGTTCTTTGGGGTGATGTCACCGGGGATCTGCCCGGTGTAAACCCGGTAGCCGAGGTTCCGCAACCGAAGGACACGGACCACGTCGATCGCCAGCGGGCCGTCGAGCCAGCCCTGCAGGCCTCCGAGATCGGCCCCGTCGAGAGCATGGCAGCAGGGCAGAACGGCGAGGCGAGCGCCGGCGGATGTGGCCCGCTCCAGCACGAGATCCGTCAATTCGCCGCAGGTGTGGACGGAGACGACCAGGTCGTTTTCCTCCAGTTCCACCTCCTCCAGGTCCGCTTCGACCAGCCGCACCCTCCCGCCAAGGCGGGGCCAGTCGGCCTGCAGGACCGAGGCGAGACGGCCGGCGGTGGCGGGAATGCTCCGGTCCACGGCCAAGGCTTCGGAGGAGCTGTCGTCGAGAAGCACCAGGAGCTGGGCCAGCAGCCCGTGCCCGCAGGCCAGATCGACGACCCGCCCCCCGCGGAAACGGCGGCGCACCCGGCGAGCCACCTCCCAGGCTTCGTAGAGCTCCTTGCGAGGCAGGCAGCCGGCACGGCAGGCCGCCCGGGCGACGCGGTCGAAAAGGGTCTCCCCGGGGAACTGGGGCAGGAGTCTTTCATTCAGCCGGTTGCGAGAGGAACGGTCCATGGAAACACTTATCGAAAATGGAAACGGAGTCGGTGCCAGGTGCCAGACCCGGACATGCTACGCCCCGGTGAAGCTGATGGCAAGGGACAAACGGCTATGCGCAAAGCGGCGCACGCCCCCGGACAGAAAAAAAGCCCCGCAGTTTCCTGCGGAGCTTTTGGATTTAACCTCTTTTGAGCGCCGCGGTTAGATTTTGCGCACGTTGGCGGACTGGGGGCCCTTCTGGCCCTCGGTCACGTCGAACTCAACCCGGTCGCCTTCATTCAGGGTTTTGAACCCTTCGGACTGGATGGCGGAAAAATGCACGAACACGTCAGGCCCATTGTCCTGCTCGATGAAACCAAATCCCTTGGACTCATTGAACCACTTCACTGTACCTTCAGCCATGTTTTTCTCCTTTGCCTCCCCCGCGGGGAGCTTTCTTGTTTGTGCAGGAAGTTGTGTTGCCAAAGGAAAACCACACGGTATGGCAGTTCTGCGCGGTTTGGTAACAAACTGACGGTCAATCTGCCTGGCCACAAAAGTCTACACAAACTTGTTCAACTTGCCCCCTACTAACATGAAAGAGCACCGAAAAACAAGCTTTTTTTAACAGTTTTCTTTAACAAGCGGAAGATTCAGCCCGTGGCGATGAGGCTCATCTGTTGGGGGGAGAGGAAGTACCGTAACTCAGCGTCGGCCCCTGCCAAACTGGGAGCCTCGAGCAGGCAGAGCCCGCCGTTGGCGAACCCGAGCGAGACCTTCCCATCGCCGGCGAGCAGGGCCGAGGCGATCTCGGCGAGGCAGGGCAGATGCCCGGCGACAAGGACGGAGCGGCAGTCTTTCTGGCGCATCAGGAAATCGAGGCTCTCCCGGGCGGAGGCGAGAGGCTTGACGGCCTCGGTCTCGACGATGTCGCTGTAGGGGTAGTTGACCGCCTCGGCCACCAGGGCGGCGGTCTGGTGGGAGCGCCTCTTGGGGCTGGAGACGATGAGATCGAGATTGATTCCCATCCTCTTCATGGCCCGGGCCGAGGCCTTGATCTGCGCCACCCCCTCGGGGCTGAGGGGTTGCTCGGGATCGAGTTCCTCGGCCAGAGCCTGGCCGTGTTGCATGAGGTAGAGTTGCATCCGTTTTCTCCTGGGACAGGGTCGTGCTTAAGTGTAACCGAATCGCGGGGCGCCGCCAGCGGGGCCCTCCCCTGGGAATCGGCAGGCCTACACCAACCCCGAAAAAAAAGCGCCCGGCGGGCTACCGCCGGGCGCAGCTGGTCAGCGTCTCTGCCCTACTTGGCCAGAACGAACTTGCCGTCCCTGACCTCGAGCATCACCATGGAATCGAGGCCGAGGCCGTTGTGGTCCTCGGCGGTGAGGTTGTAGACCCCGGAGACGCCGACATAGCCCTTGGTCTGCTCGATGGCGGCGCGCAGGGCCTTCGCCTCGGTGCCGGCCTTCTTCATGGCGTTGGCGACGATGGTGATGGCGTCCCAGGCGTAGCCCGAGTGGGTGTTGATGGGGAACTGTTTGTCGTAGCCGTAGACCTCGCTGTAGAGGCGCACGAACTCGCGGATCACCGGTTTCTGGGGGTCGCTGTCGGCCAGTTCCTCGACCACCATCAGCTTGGTGGCGGGCATGCGATCCCCCTCGGAGGCGGCGCCGGCCAGCTCGATGTACTTGGGGTCGGGCAGGCCGTGACACTGGAAGAGGGGAGCCTTGATACCGAGCTGGGCGCGGTTCTTGGCCACGATGGAGCCGGCGGGGCCGATGGTCCAGCTGATGATCGCCTGGGGCCCGGCGTTCTTGGCCTTGGTCAGCTGGGAGGTCATGTCGGTGTCCTTCGGGCCGAAGGACTCTTTGACCACCAGCTCGATGCCGAACTCGGGGGCGAGCTTGTCCATCCAGCGGGCGCCGTCCTTGCCGAAGCCGTCGGCGGCCGAGAGCAGGGCGACCTTGGTCAGCCCCTTTTCCTTGAGGTAGCCGAAAAGGGTGCGGACGGCGACCTCCGAACGCTGCGGGGACTTGAAGACGTAGGTGTAGGGGCCGAACTTGCCCCCCATGATGACAGGGTCGCCGCCGACAGTCATGAAAGTCGGCATCCCCGCCTTCTCGACGATCCCCTTGACGTTCATCCCGGTGCCGGTACGGGTCGGGCCGATGAGCGCCGCCACCTTGTCCTTGTAGATGAACTTCTTGGCGATGTTGGCCGCCTTGGCCGGGTCGCCCTCGGTGTCGCCGATGACCAGTTCGATCGGCTTGCCGTTAACCCCCCCCTCCTTGTTAATCTTGTCGACGACCATCTCGGCGACCAGCTTGGTCGGGGTGCCGATAAAGCTGGCGGGACCGGAAAGATCGAAGAAGGCCCCGATCTTCACCGTGTCCTTGGCTATTGCCGGGGTCGCCAAGGCAAAGGCCAGCAGGGCCGCCGCGAGATACACCAATCCTTTTTTCATGCCATTCCTCCTTGGAAAAGGGAATACAACCAGCTATCAGCTAAAAACTTAAAACTTAAAACTTAAAACTTATAGCTGCCCTAAACGATGTCGTCCTCGATGCGGGTGTCAAAAACCCTCTGACTCTTGCGCTCGGAGCGGGGCAGGGTTCCGTACTCCACGACCTCGACCTCCGGGGTAACCAGCAGCTGTTTCTTCATCTGGTGAATCGTCTCCTTGAGCAGGTCGGGGACCCGGCCCCTGTCGACCCCCTGGCCGCGCTCGACGACCAGCTTCATGCTGTCGCGGCCCGACCCGGCGTCCCGGGAAAGGTGCACCTGGTACTCGGAGCCGAGCCCGGGAACCTGCGAGAGGATGTTGTCGACGCTGCTGGGGTAGATGTTGACCCCGCGGAACTTGAAGGTGTCGTCCGAGCGCCCCTTGATGCGCGAGTGGCGGGGAAGGAGCGAGCCGCAGGAGCAGGGCCCGGGGATGATCCGGGTGATGTCCCGGGTGCGGTAGCGGATCAGGGGGGCGGCCTCCTTGCGCAGGCTGGTCACCACCATCTCCCCCCACTCGCCGTCGGGGACGGGGCAGAGGGTCTCGGGATCGACGATCTCGAGGATGTAGTAGTCCCCCCAGTAGTGGATGCAGTCGTGGTCGGAGCACTCGATCCCCGTGCCCGGACCGTAGAGCTCGGTCAGACCGGTGATGTCGAAGAGCTCGGCGCCGCCGAAGAGCTCGGAGATCTTGCGCCGCATGGAGACGCTGGAGCGTTCCGAGCCGTAGATGATCTTCTTGATCGCGATCTTGTCGGCGAGGCCGCGCTTGTGGATTTCCTCGGCCATGAGCAGGGCCATGGAGGCGGTGGAGCAGAAGACCGTCGACTGGAAATCGACCAGGAACTGGATCTGCATGTCGATGTTGCCCGGCCCGGCCGGCACCGCCATGGCGCCGACCTTCTCGCAGCCGAGCTGAAAGCCCATCCCCGCGGTCCACACGCCGTAGCCGACGGCGACCTGCACCCGGTCGAGCGGCCCCACCCCGGCCATCTCGTAGCAGCGGGCGAAGAAGTCGGTCCAGTCGTCGAGGTCCTTCTGGGTATAGGCCAGCACCTTGCGCTTGCCGGTGGTGCCGCTGCTGGCGTGGACCCGCGCGATCTGCTCGAAGGGGACGGCCCTCAGGGGAAAGGGGTAGCCGTCGCGCAGGTCGTCGGCGGTGGTGAAGGGGAGTTTTTCCAGGTCGGCCAGGGAGCGGATGTCGGCGGGTCCCACCCCGGCTTTTTCGAAGCTCTGCCGGTAGAAGCTCGAGCCCTCGTGGGCGTGGCGGACGGTCCACTGCAGGCCGGCCAGCTGCTGGGCGTGCAGTTCCTCTGGGCTTTTAAAGTCGGGCATGAAAGTCCGGGTCATGCGGGGTTTCTCCAGTCGGATATTGGTCAGGCCGGCGCCCCCCAGGCGGCTCGCCTCCGGCCTCTGCTCCGAGGCGGCGCCGAGAAAGGCCCTTCGCAGGGCGGGGTCGCCGAGGAGCTGGCCGCTCTCGCCCGAATCGACGATGCGGCCGTTGGCCAGCAGGTACGCCGAACTCGAGGCGGTCAGGGCGCGGGCGGCGTTCTGCTCCACGAGCAGGATGGTGGTGCCGGCGCGGGAAAGCTGGTGAATGATAGCAAATATTTCGTCCGTGACCAAGGGGGCAAGCCCCAGGCTGGGCTCGTCGAGCAGCAGCAGGCGCGGGCGGGCCATCAGCGCCCGGCCCATGGCCACCATCTGCTGCTCGCCGCCGCTCATGGTGGCGGTCTTCTGCTCGAGGCGCTGGCGAAGCTTGGGGAAGCGCTCGAAGACCTCCTCCATGCGGCGGTCCGTCTCGCTCCGGCCGAGGCGCAGGGGAAGGGTGCCGAGCTCCAGGTTCTCGCGGACGGTCAGGTCGCCGAACATCTCCCGCCCCTCGGGGGAGAGGGCCAGGCCGAACTTCACCATCCGCGCCGGGGAGCAGCCGGTCACATCCCGCCCGTCGAAGAGAATCCGGCCCCCGCTCGGCCGCACCAGCCCCATGACCGCCTTGAGCAAGGTGCTCTTGCCGGCGCCGTTGGCCCCGACCAGGGCCACGGTCTCCCCGGCGGCGACCTGAAGGTCGATGCCGAACAGGGCCTGGGCGGCGCCGTAGTGAACCTGGAGGTTTTCGATCTTCAGCATGAGACTTCAACCTCTTTGCATACGGGAAAGGCCGTGATCCGTGAGTTTCAAGCTTCAAACTTGCAGCTTACAGCTGCTTTTAAGCCGTCGCGCTCATCCGCCCCAGGTACGCCTCCAGCACCAGGGGGTTGACGCGGATCTCGTCAGGGGTGCCCCGGGCGATGCACTTTCCGCTGTCGAGGACCACAACCCGGTCGGCGACCCCCATCACCAAGTCCATGTCGTGCTCCACCAGGAGCATGGTGTGCCCCTGGGCCTTGAGGCGCATGATCTGGGCGGCGATCTCGGAGGTCTCCTCGGGGTTGAGCCCGGCCACCGGCTCGTCGAGCAGGACCAGGCGCGGCTCCGAGACGAAGGCCCGGGCCAGTTCCACCCGCTTCCTGTCCCCGTAGGGCAGGACCGCCACCGGCCAGTCCGAGAGGGAGGAAAGGCCGAAGGCGTCGAGGGACTCCATGGCGAGGAGTTTGAGGCGCCGCTCCCGGTTGCGGGTCGCGGGAAGGCGCAGCAGGGCCCCGACGAAGGAGCGCCCCCCCTGGGGGGTCAGCCCGCAAAGGACGTTGTCGAGGACCGACATGCGGGGAAAGAGCCGCAGGTTCTGGAAGGTGCGGGCGATCCCCAGCCGGGCGATCTCATGGGGGGGGCGGCCGGCGATCTCCTCCCCGGCGAAGAGGACCGAGCCGGTATCGGGCGGGCAGACCCCGCTGACCGCGTTGATCAGGGTCGACTTGCCGGCGCCGTTCGGTCCGATCAGGGCGGTGACGCTCCCCCGGGCCACTTCGAAAGAGACCCCGTCGAGGGCCGGCAGACCGCCGAAACGCTTGCCAATCTCAGCCAGCCGAAGCATGCCGTCCCTTCCAGCGGGCGATCCGGACCCGAGCGACGTCCACGATCCCCGAAACCAGGCCCTGGGGGAGGAACATCAGGACAAGGACCAGGACCAGGCCGTGGATGATCTCCTTATAGGCCTCGAAAACATCGATCAGTTCGGGGAGCCAGGTGATGATGGCCGCCCCGAAGAGGCTCCCCCAGATCGAACCGAGCCCCCCCACCACGACCATGATGACGAAATCGACAGAGGCGAAGATGCCGAAGGTGTCGGGGTTGACGAAGTTGAAGGTGTGAGCGTAGAGGCTTCCGGCCACCGAGGCGAAGGCCGCCGAAAGGACTAAGACCTTGATCTTGGCCCGCCGGGTATCGACCCCGAGGGCGCCGGCGGCGGTCTCGTCCCCGGCCAGGGCGGCCAGGCCACGCCCCACCCCGCTGCGCACCAGGTTGAGCCCGAGGGTCAGGCAGAGAAGGGCGATGCCCCAGACCACGTAGTGCAGCTTGATCTCGTCGTCGATCCCGACCCCGGCGACGGAAAGGGAGGGAATGCCGGCGAACCCGCTCGGCCCCCCGGTCACCTCGTCCCACTGCACCAGGACCGTGTAGACGACGATGTTGAAGCCCAGAGTGGCCATGGCCAGATAGTGCCCCGCCAGGCGCAGAGCGGCCAGACCGATGACGAGGGCGACAAGGGACACGATTGCAGCCACGAGGACCATGGCCGGCCAGGACGGCACCCCGGCCTCCACCGTCAGCAGGGCGGAACCGTAGGCCCCCAGCCCGAAGAAGGCGGCGTGTCCGAGGGAGATCTGCCCCGCATAGCCGATAAAGAGGTTCAGGCCGAGAACAACGATCGTGTAGATGGCGATCAGGTTGGTCAGGCCGAGGATGTAGGGGTTGTCCTGGACGAGGGGAAAAAGGCCGAGCGCGACCGAAAGCGCCAACACCGTCAGGCCGGTGCGGTGGAGGTAGAGGAAGTAGAGGATCTTCTCCTTGAGGGTCATGCTCTCACTTTTTCACTTTAAAAAAATGATCAATCTCAGGCCAGGGGTCTCGCCCCCTGACGGCGACCAACCTTTTGACCGCCCAAAAGTTTGGATCAAAAGGGCGCCCCCATTGCCACCGCCCGCCTGCGGCGGGTCCCCTCCGCTCCGCGGACGTTTCGGGGGCGGGCAAAAACTCGCTTCGCTCAGACATTTGCCCGACTCTTTCCCAAACCGTCCACTGCGCTCCGGCGACGGCAAAGGGGGACAAAAGCCGACTGGCATCGTCTTTCTCTGTGTCTCCGTGTCTCCGTGTCTCCGTGGCAGATTCAGCTTTCCAGCCCGGCCCGGAAGCCCTCCAGGTTGGCCTCGACGAACTTGGGGTTGGACAGGGCCCGGATTGCCTCCTCGCACCCTTGCCGGTCGCAGAAGAGCGTCCCTGCGGCCACCGCCCGGCCGAGAAGGATCAGGTTGGCCAGCACCGGCGCCCCCATGGCGCGAGCCATGCCGGAGGCGTCGACGCGGAGAAAATCGTTCCCCTCCGGTGCGTTGACGACAAGCCGGCCGTCCCCGGCCATCAGATGCCCGTGAACGTCGAGGTTGCCCGAGTGGAGAAAGAGGCCGGCGTCGGCCTGCCCCCGCCGGATCAGGGGGCTCTTGAAGGAACCGACCTTGATCGTGGAGAGGACGCTGCCGCCGCGCTGGGCCATGCCGTGGGTTTCGGAGGTGAGGATCTCTAGCCCGGCGCGGACCGCCGCCTCGGCGATGACCCGGGTCAGAAAGAGGACGCCCTGCCCCCCGAGGCCGCTGACGATGATCTGCTGCTTCATTTGCCCTCCCCTCCCCTCTTGACGATCGCCTGCACCGGGCAGACCGGCTCGCAGACCCCGCACCCGGTGCAGAGGTCGGCGCTGATGACCGCCTTCTTGCTCGTTTCGTCGAATTCGATAGCCGGGCACTCGAACTGGTCGATGCACTTGCGGCAGCCGATGCAGCTGTCGAGGACCTCGATTTCGAAACGCTCCTGATCGAGGGTCGCCCTCTTGTCCATGAGGCAGGGGTGCTTCGACAGGATCACAGCCGGCCCGCCCTCCGGGGAGCGGCAGTAGCCGTCCGCCTCCCGCAGCAACTCCTCGAAGCGGCCCGTGTCGTAGGGGTCGCACTCGGCGAGATAGTCGACCCCGCAGGCCTTCACCAGTTCGGGGATCGGCACCGCCCGGGTCGGCGAGCCGTCGGCCTTGAGCCCCATGTGGGGGACCGGCTGATGACCGGTCATGGCGGTTGTGGCGTTGTCGAGAATGACGACGATGATCCGCGCATCCTGGACCACGGCGTTGACCAGGGCCGGGATGCCGGCATGGAAGAAGGTCGAGTCGCCGATGGTGACGACCACGGTCGGCACCTCGCCGCCGTCCTGGGCGTAAGCGTGGTAAAAGCCGGCCCCCTGGCTGATGCAGGCCCCCATGCAGTGCACCGTATCGACGGCGCCGAGGTTCATGCCGAGGGTGTAGCAACCGATGTCCGAGGGGAAGATCCCCTTCGGGAAACTCTTCTTGATGCTGTAAAAGGCGGCCCGGTGGGGACAGCCTGCGCAGAGGGAGGGGCGTTTGCCCCGCCCCGGGGAGGATGCGGTCCCTGCGCCCTCGGCGGGCAGTCCGAGAAACCGGGTCAGCGCCTCGCCGATCAGGTCGGGGGTCAGCTCCCCGAAGCCGGGGACGGCGCCCGAGGCGCGCCCCTCCGCCCCGGGGTGGGCCAACTGGAGTTCCACCACCGAATAGGTCTCCTCGAGGACCAGCACCTGCTCATAACGCGAGCGCATATCGCCGATGAACCCCTCGTGAAGAGGGAAGGGACACCGCACCTGGTAGAGGTCGACCTTCCCGAGCAGGCCCATCCCCTCGAGCAGGTCGTAGGCGTTGGCGTAGGCGATCCCCGAGGCGACGACGCAACGCCCGGGGTAGGTGCCGTCGCCGGGAGTCAGCGCCGGCCGCAACGACTCCTCGGCGGCGATGCCGGCCATTTTCCCGTTCAGCTCCCGGTGCAGAGCGGGGAGAAAGGCGGGGGTCGCCACCCAGCGCGCCGGATCCTTTTCGAAATCGGCCTTGCGTCCCAGGTCGACCGTCTTTTCGAAGGCCACGTTCTGGCGGGAGTGGCAGATGCGCGTGGTCGGCCGAAGGATGACGGGAACCTGGTACTTCTCGGAGAGATCGAAGGCCTCGGCCACCATGTCCCGCGCCTCGGCGGGGCTGGAGGGGTCGAGGACCGGCACCTTGGCCAGGTGCGCGAAAAGCCGGGTGTCCTGCTCGTTCTGGGAGCTGTGGGGCCCGGGGTCGTCGGCGACGATGACCACCAGGCCGCCCTTGACCCCGAGATAGGCCGAGCGCATGAAAGGGTCGGCGGCCACGTTGAGCCCGACCTGCTTCATCACCACCGCCGAGCGCTTGCCGGTGTAGCTTGAAGCGAGGGCGACCTCATAGGCGATCTTCTCGTTCACCGACCACTCGA
Source organism: Desulfuromonas sp. (assembly GCF_002868845.1). Taxonomy (NCBI): domain Bacteria; kingdom Pseudomonadati; phylum Thermodesulfobacteriota; class Desulfuromonadia; order Desulfuromonadales; family Desulfuromonadaceae; genus Desulfuromonas; species Desulfuromonas sp. Next base: position 106,949 of record NZ_PKUB01000048.1, on the reverse strand, counting down.
CGTACATCCCGGTCGGCTCCTTCTTCAAAAAGCCGACCACCGCCGAGAGAACCTCGGTGGAGGGGGTGCCGGGATAGGCCGCGGCGAGGGTGCACCCCGCCTCGATCAGCCCACGGGCAATAGCCTCGTTGCCCATGAGGAGTTTGACATTGCGATTATCGTTCATGGAAAAAATCCTTTTGCCACGAAGGCACAGATACAATCAACTTGAAGCTAAAAATTACAACTTACAGCTTTAAACTATTTCCCCATCAACCCCTTCGGGCGCACGAAAAGGACCAGCAGCAGAACCACGAAGGCGATGACGTCCTTGTAGGCGCTGCTCAGGTAGCCCGCCGAGAGCGATTCCATCAGACCCAGCCCCACCCCGCCGATGATCGCCCCGGGAAAGGAGCCGAAGCCGCCGAGGATGGCGGCGGCGAACCCCTTGAGCCCGAGAAGGACGCCGACGTCGTGGCTGAGGGTGGTGATGGGGGTGACCAGCACCCCCGCCAGGCCGCCGAGGGCGCCGGCCAGGCCGAAGCTGATCGCCTTGACCCGCCCGGTGTTCAGCCCCACCACGGCCGCCGCAGCCGGGTTGGAGGCGACGGCGCGCATGGCCAATCCCAGGGAGGTGTGGCGAAAGAAGAAAACCAGCCCCGCGATGGCCGCCGCGGTCAAGACGAGGATCCACACAGCCTGGGGCAGGAGAGTGGCGCCGAACAGTACGATCGGCTCCTCCCCGGACAGGGGGGGGACGGCCATGCGGTTCTTGCCCCACACGAGCGCCATGATCCCCCGCAGGATGATGGAGAGGCCAATGGTGAGGAAGATCAGCACCAGGTGGTTGTCGGAGCGGGAGGGCCGGACCCCGAAGCGCTCCACGAGCATCGCCGTCAGGGTCACTCCCGCCACCGCAGCGAGAAGCGCCAGGGGCATGGCCAGCCCCAGGGCGAAGAGGGCGCTGAAGAGGAGCATCCCCCCCAGGGAGACGAAATCGACCTGCACGAAGTTGACGATGCCCATGGTGTTGTGCACCACGCAGAACCCCAGGGCGATGAGGGCGTATATGGCCCCGCTGGTCAGGCCCGAAAAGACAAATTGCAATAGATCCTGGAAGGTACCCAAACCCCCGTCCCCCTTCGTTTGGTCGGCGTAGATTAACCCAACGGGGGCGGTTTGAGAAGGGCTAATTCGGGGGCCGGGGGAGCCCGGCGGTCAAAGGAGGAGCTTTCCGACCATGAGGAGCCCAAGCAGACAGGTAAAGAACCCCACGCCGGCGCGCATCCACGACTCGGGAAGACAGCGCACGGTCAGGGTCGCCACGGGGACCGAGAAGAGAGCGCCCATGACGAGGGGGACGGCGAGGCGGCCGTCGAACCGGCCGTGCATCAGCAGGTAGGCGCCGAGCCCGACGAAGCAGGTCAGCGCTTCGGCGAGGGAGGTGATGGCCACCGCCTGCCTGGGCGACACGCCGGAGAAGACCTGCCCCGAGGTGGTCAGAGGCCCATAGCCGCCGCCGCTCAGCCCCTTGTTGAAGGCGGCGATCGCCCCGATGACGATGATGTTGCGGCGCCGGTAGGTCAGGCGGCGCCGCAGGGTGGCGAGAATCGTCACGCCGACCGAGAGGATGATGACGGCAATGATGGTCGAAAGCCATGCCTTGGGAACCCGCAGCGCCAGGGTCACCGCCGCCAGGGCGCCGACCACGCTCAGGGCCGACAGCAGCAGAGCGGTCTGCCGCGCCTGCCCGTCCCTCAACAGGTCGACGTTGCCGTCCCTCTGGTGCATGACCGTGGCGGCGAACCCGGTCGCCAGTTCGCTCAGAAGCACGCAGGGTACGACCTGGAGCGGCTCGAAGCCCGCCAGCAGGAGGATCGGGGTCAAGGTCGTCCCGTACCCCATCCCCAGGCTCGAGTCGACGTACTCGCAGGCCAGGGCCGCAAGGAAGATCGCCAGGAAGACCCCGGCACCGAGGTCTCCGGAAAACGGAAGGAACAGCTGCCGCCCGGGCCAGGTCGCCTGGATCCCGAGCGGGATCGTCACCGCCAGAACCGCCAGGGCCCAGAACCGGACCCGCCCCACCCTCGAAATCGCCCGCACCCTGTCGAACAACGCCTTGCCCATGGCTCTCTCCTTTTTCTTTGGGTGTTGTCCCAGCTCTTTACTCAGAACATAGAGCAACCTCCGCACCATTCGGACAGAACCAGAAAATTAGTGCATTTTCGGTCACTTGCAAACCTCCCCCGGAGGCCCCTTGACATATCTGTCAAATAAGATACAAATTTCGTTAAATACAGTATTTTTTCATTTCTATTTGACGGATTTACCATGGACGCCTTTCTTCCCCTGTTGCTCGAAATCTGGACCACCGCCTGCCGGCACGTCGAACTCCCCGAGGCCCTCGCCCGCATCACCCCCCTCCTCTGCAGCCGCCTCCCCGCCGACCTGGTCCTGGTCCGCCAGTTCGACCGGAGCGCCTGCCGGGTGGAGACCGTGGCGGCGGGGCCTGCAAATGAAATTGTCCCGCCGCTGCTGAAACGCAGCGACTGCCGGCAGGACGAGATGGAGGGGCTGCTCGCCTGGTGCCAGCCCACGCGCATCGTGCGCGCCGATTCGCGCGAGGTGGCCCGCACCCTCCCGGGGCTCCTCCCCGAGGGGATGAGCGGACAGGTCCTGGCCGGCCCCCTGCACCGGGAGACGGAGCCGGTGGGCCTGCTGGTCCTCAGCGCCGCGCCGGGGCGCTTCGCCCCGCAGCACGAGCCCCTCTTCCGGGCGCTCCTCGACCCCCTCGCGGCGGCCCTGGAGAACGACCGCCGCCACCGCGAGCTGAGCAGTCTCAAGGAAGCGGTCGAAGCCGACAACCGCTCCCTCCTCTCCCGCCTCGGCCGCCAGGACATCAGCGACACCATCGTCGGGGCGGAGAGCGGACTCGCCAGGGTGGTGGAAAGGATCGAACTGGTTGCCCAATCCGACGCCCCGGTGCTGATCCTCGGAGAGACGGGGTCGGGCAAGGAGGTCGTGGCCCGGGCCATCCACCAGAGCTCGCGGCGGGCCTCCGGGCCCTTTGTGCGGGTCAACTGCGGGGCGATCCCGCCGGAGCTTCTCGATTCGCAGCTCTTCGGCCACGAGCGGGGGAGCTTCACCGGGGCGACCGACACACGCAAGGGGTGGTTCGAGCGGGCCGACGGGGGGACCCTGCTCCTCGACGAGATCGGAGAACTGACCCCCGCCGCCCAGGTCCGCTTCCTGCGCATCCTTCAGGACGGCTCCTTCGAACGAGTCGGCGGCCAGCGGCCGATGAAGGTCAACGTTCGCGTAGTGGCCGCCACTCACCGCGACCTGAAGGCCATGGTGGCCGCGGGCTCCTTCCGCGAGGATCTCTGGTACCGCATCGCGATCTTCCCCGTACGCATCCCGCCGCTGCGCGAGCGGCTGGCGGACATCCCCGCCCTCTCCTCCCACTTCGCCCTTCGGGCGGCGCGGCGCCTCGGCAACCCGCCCCTGGTGCCGACCCCGGAAGACAACAGCCTGCTCGCCGCCTACCCCTGGCCGGGAAACGTCCGGGAACTCTCGGCGGTCATGGAGCGGGCGGCGATCCTCGGCAGCGGGCGGCGGCTCGAAGTCGCCCAGGCCCTCGGCACCGACCTGACCCTCTCCTCGGGGGCGGGAGAGGCGGTGGAGTCCCGCCCCGCCCCCGGCGCCCCCGATCGCCCCTTCGCGACCCTCGACAAAGCCATGTCCCGGCACATCGAGGCCGCCCTCGATCGCTGCCGGGGACGGGTGGAGGGCACCTACGGGGCGGCCCGCCTGCTGGGGATCAACCCCAACACCCTGCGCGGCCGGATGCGCAAGCTGGGGATCGATACGAAACGTTTCCGCCGGGGCGGACCGGGATGACCTCCCCTGCGGGAACCCAAAACGTTCGAACGCGATCCCCCTGGCGCACCCCCCTCCTGAAAAAACAAGGGGCGGCCTGTTGGCCGCCCCGATTGAATTAACCGACGTGATGAACCGCACAGGACACTAGGAACAGTTTTCCACCTCTTTCGCGTCGGAGCCGGCAGCGTGATACCTGACCTTCACGGTTGCCCCCTGCGGCGCCGAACACTCAAAACGAGCCGCAAACCGCGCCTCTTTCACGCCCCCTCTCCTTGACGCATACCCCGAAAGCGGGGCCTTGGCCCGGCCGAGAGGGTTTCCGCCCGCGTCCAGAATAATGACATCGACATGGCCCGGCAGATAAAACCTGTGGAATTTCCGGACCGCCCCCTTGACCAGCAGCCCCTCGCCATCCTGCACCACCGTCGCTTCGGAAACCGAGGCCACAGACGTCGGAACGATCTCCAGAAGCAGCGGTTCCATCGCCCGCGCCTTGCCCCCCAGGTCGCACAACCCGCCCAACGCAACCATCGTGACTGCCAAAAACATCTTTAGCCGCATTCGGTTTTTCCTTTCTCCGTTGAACGAATTCGGGCGTTGGTCCTTCGCTCACCCTGGCCCACCAGCACATAGAGCGCAGGGAGGACGAACAGCGTGAGGAGGGTCGAAGTCAGCACCCCGCAGACCACCACGGTCGCCAGCGGACGCTGCACTTCGGCGCCGACCCCTAGCGAGATGGCCATGGGCAGAAAGCCGACGGCGTCGGTCACGGCCGTAGCCAGGACGGGGATGAGCCGCTGCCTGGCCGCCCCGGTGACCGCCTCCATCAGCGGCAACCCCTC